>NZ_JBAMDC010000269.1:0-9100 GCF_036961605.1 Streptomyces sp. KLMMK | reverse complement strand
CCTCGCCTGCGCCCGCCGTGAAGTCGAAAGCGGGTGGTACGACCCGCGGGCCGTGCTGCGGCACGTGGAGGAGACCGCGGCAGCCCTGGACGCCGGGCACGAGGACCGGGCGCGGGCCCGGGCCGAGCGGGCCCTGCGCCGGGTACGGGGCGAGGTGGCCGCCGCCCGCGACTTCGTCACCACCCACCGGGGCGCGATCGGCTGCCGGGCCCGCACCCGCCTCGCCGAGGCCGAACGCCACCTGGCCCTCGCCCGCGCCTCCGCCGACCTGCGCACCGTCCGCTCGGAGACGGGCCACGCGGACTCCCTCGCCCGCCAGGCCCGCGCCCTGGCCGAACACGACGTGGGCACCTACGGCACCCGCTACGACCCCGGCACCCCGCCCCCCGCCCGGGCCCTGGGCGGCGCGCTCCTCGGCGGCATCGTCCTGGCCGGGCTGCTGCCGGCGACGTTCGGCGGTGGCGCGACCCGCGGCCGCCTGGCCGCGGGCTGAGCGGCCCGTCCTCCGCCGGGACGGCTCCCTTCCGGTGGGCGCCGGCCGCGGCGCAGGGTCGTCCACTGCCTGGATGAAAAAGGCGAAACCCCAGGTCAGAGCCCCCGCCGGAGGCCTGAGGCAGCCGAAGTCGGCGCGGGCCCGTACCATGGAAGTGGCCGCGGCGTGTTCTGCCCGGCGGGCGCGCGTGCCGGACCGTACGCGCCGCCATCCACGATTCCGGGAGAAGCGCCGCAAGTGCCCACGCGCCATGACATTCGAAACGTCGCCATCGTCGCCCACGTCGACCACGGCAAGACGACCATCGTCGACGCCATGCTCAAGCAGGCCGGCGCCTTCGCCGCGCACCAGCTCGACTCCGTCGACGACCGAGTCATGGACTCGAACGACCTGGAGCGTGAGAAGGGCATCACGATCCTCGCCAAGAACACGGCGGTGAAGTACCACCCCAAGGACGGCGGCGAGCCGATCACCATCAACATCATCGACACCCCCGGCCACGCCGACTTCGGTGGCGAGGTCGAGCGCGGTCTGTCGATGGTGGACGCGGTCGTGCTGCTGGTGGACGCCTCCGAGGGCCCGCTGCCGCAGACCCGCTTCGTGCTCCGCAAGGCGCTCCAGCAGCGGAAGCCGGTCATCCTCTGCATCAACAAGACGGACCGCCCGGACTCCCGCATCGACGAGGTCGTCAACGAGACCTACGACCTCTTCCTCGACCTGGACGCGGACGAGGACCAGATCGAGTTCCCGATCGTCTACGCCTGCGGCCGTGACGGCATCGCGTCGCTGACCAAGCCGGAGGACGGCACCGTCCCCGCGGACAGCACCAGCCTGGAGCCGTTCTTCTCCACGATCCTGGAGCACGTCCCGGCCCCGGCGTACGAGGAGGACGCGCCGCTCCAGGCCCACGTCACCAACCTCGACGCCGACAACTTCCTCGGCCGCATCGCGCTGCTCCGCGTCGAGCAGGGCGAGCTGCGCAAGGGCCAGTCGGTCGCGTGGATCAAGCGCGACGGCACGATCTCCAACGTCCGCATCACCGAGCTGATGATGACCGAGGCGCTCACCCGCAAGCCCGCCGAGGTCGCCGGCCCCGGTGACATCTGCGCGGTCGCCGGTATCCCCGACATCATGATCGGCGAGACCCTGGCCGACCCGGAGAACCCGGTCGCGCTGCCCCTGATCACGGTCGACGAGCCCGCGATCTCCATGACCATCGGCACCAACACCTCGCCGCTGGTCGGCCGCGGCGGCACGGGCAAGGGCGCGGACGCCAAGTCCGCCGTCAAGGACCGCAAGGTCACCGCCCGCCAGGTCAAGGACCGTCTGGACCGCGAGCTGGTCGGTAACGTCTCGCTGCGCGTCCTGGACACCGAGCGTCCCGACGCCTGGGAGGTGCAGGGCCGCGGTGAGCTGGCGCTGGCCATCCTGGTCGAGCAGATGCGCCGCGAGGGCTTCGAGATGACCATCGGCAAGCCCCAGGTCGTCACCAAGGACGTCGACGGCAAGGTCCACGAGCCCGTCGAGCGCCTGACGGTCGACGTGCCCGAGGAGCACATGGGCGCCGTCACCCAGCTCATGGGCACCCGCAAGGGCCGCATGGACAACATGTCGAACCACGGCTCCGGCTGGGTCCGCATGGAGTTCGTCGTCCCGTCCCGCGGTCTGATCGGTTTCCGCACGGAGTTCCTGACGAACACCCGCGGCACCGGTATCGCCCACTCGATCCACGAGGGCCACGAGCCGTGGTTCGGCGAGCTCAAGACCCGCAACAACGGCTCCCTGGTCGCCGACCGCGCCGGTGCCGTCACCGCCTTCGCGATGACGAACCTCCAGGAGCGCGGCGTGCTCTTCACCGACCCGGGCACCGAGGTGTACGAGGGCATGATCGTCGGCGAGAACTCGCGCGCCGACGACATGGACGTCAACATCACCAAGGAGAAGAAGCTCACCAACATGCGCTCCTCCTCCGCCGACTCCTTCGAGGCGATCGTCCCGCCGCGCAAGCTGTCGCTGGAGCAGTCCCTGGAGTTCTGCCGCGACGACGAGTGCGTCGAGGTCACCCCGGAGGCGGTCCGCATCCGCAAGGTCGTCCTGGACCAGAAGGAGCGCGGCCGCACGGCTTCCCGCGCCAAGCGCTGAATTTCCTGACGCTCCGACAGGAGCGCCGGGTACCGAGAGGCCCGGTCCCGCCGCAGTCCACTGCGGCGGGACCGGGCCTCCGGCGTATCCGAGTGACTCGGAATCAGACAGTCCATATTCATCCACGGCTGCAAAGGTTGTCCGGATACCGGCCGGTCGACGCCGGAAGTTGTGTTAACAGTCCGTTTCGCGGGTGTCTGTCTGTGCTGGCTTTGTCCGGTTTTCGAACCTCTGGGAGTGCTCGATGTGACCAAAGCGAGACCCTTTAAGTGTGGTTTACAAGGCGGACGTACTTAATAGTTGGGTTCATTGAGCTCGGGTCAATGGGTCACGCGCTGTGGGGAGCGCCGACTCACGAGCACACTCGAGGTGCCGGTTCCGTCTCCGCTGTCAGGGGTGTCAGCGTGGGGCCGGCGCCTCTCTCGTAGTGAAAAGTGGACTCTTGAGGAGGCATACCCATGCGCGGTGCCAAGAGCGCCAAGTGGGTCGTCGGCGCGATAGTCGTGGCCATGGCGGCGACTGCTTGTGGTGGCAGTGACAGCAAGGACAGCGGCGGAAAGGGAGCGGTCTTCCGTCTCGGTATCACCGAGCCGAAGTCGATCGACCCGGTCAACGCCCAGGAGTCCGAGGGCACGTTGGTGGCCCGTCAGCTGTTCGTGGGTCTCTACGACGTGAACGTCGACGGCACCCTCAACGCGAAGCTGGCGGAGTCCGCGAAGCCGAACGACGCCGGTGACGAGTGGACCTTCCAGATCAAGAAGGACACCAAGTTCTCCAACGGCGAGGCCGTGAACGCCGAGGCGTTCATCCGCGGCTGGACCCGCGTCGTCGCCAAGGCGTCCGCCTCCGACGTGGCCTACCACATGAACGGCATCGCCGGCTACAAGGAGCTCAACGGCGGTTCGAGCGACAAGTTCTCCGGCCTGACCGCCGAGGGTGACTACACCCTCAAGGTCAAGCTCTCCGCACCGGACTTCGAGTTCGACAAGAAGACCGCCCACCCGGCCTTCAGCCCGGTCCCGAAGGTCGCCGGCGCCGGTGACAACAAGTCGTTCAACGACGCCCCCATCGGCAACGGCCCCTTCAAGATGTCGGGTTCGTGGGAGCACAACAAGAAGATCACCCTCGTCCGCAACGACGACTACGGTCTGACCAAGGCCAAGCTGGACAAGGTCGAGCTGTCGATCCTCAACCCGGCCAACGGCGTGACCCTGGAGTACAAGGGCTTCGAGTCGGGTCAGTTCGACTGGGCCCGTATGCCGGTGCCGCAGATGCCGGGCGCCAAGGCCAAGTACGACCCCCAGGGCCAGTGGCTCAAGGCTGACGTCAGCGGCGTCAACTACATCTCCCCGTTCAACGAGTCGGGTCCGATGAAGTCGGCCGACGCCCGTAAGGCCGTCTCCTACGCGATCGACCGCGCGGAGATCGCCAAGGGTGTCTTCCAGGGTCTCCAGGAGCCGGCCACCGCCCTGCTGCCCCCGTCCTTCAAGGATGTCTACAAGGCCGACGTGTGCACCTCCTGCGTCAAGCAGGACAAGGGCAAGGCCAAGGAGTACGCGGAGAAGGCCGGCCTCAAGCCGGGCGACACCCTGGACTTCGGCTACAACACCGGTGCCGGGCACGAGGAGTGGGTGCAGGCCGTCGCCAAGCAGATCGAGGACGTGCTCGGCCTGAAGGTCAAGCTCAACGGTCTGCCCTTCAAGGAGGCCCTGGCGCGGCAGCAGGACAAGGGCACCATCGGCATCTGGCGTCAGGCGTGGACCGCCGACTACCCGACCGCCGACAACTTCTTCTCGCCCCTGCTGTCCACCAGCGGCATCAACCCGGACGCCAACGGCAAGGCGCTGGGCGACAACCGCGGCCGCTACAGCAACCCGAAGTTCGACGAGCTGCTGGTGAAGGCCCGTCAGACCAAGGACGCGGCCGAGCGCGCCAAGATCTACAACGAGGCCGAGAAGCTGGCCATCGACGAGGACCAGGGCGTCATCCCGACCTGGAAGCGCACCCAGTACCGCCTGGTGAACAGCAAGAAGTTCTCCAACATCAAGCTGGACTTCTTCGAGGACCCGAACCTCGCCGAGATCGGCATCAAGTAACCATCACCCTCCAGCCAGTCCCGTGAAGACCGTGGAGCCCCGAGCAACGACTTGAGGCTCCACGGCCTTCGCCTCCGCATGTTCCGGCCCGCGCGGCCGGGCCGTGCGCGGCCGCCTCCCCACCCTTCCCGTACCGGGAGGCGACGGCGAACGCCCCACGGCGGCAGTAAGTCAAGGAGACATCGTGGGCAAATATGTGATCCGGCGGATCGGGCAGATGGTGATCGTCCTCTTCGGTGCGACCCTCATCCTCTTCGCCTGTCTGTTCGTCCTTCCCGGAGACCCGGTCGGCTCGCTCGGTGGCGACAAGGCGCGTGACCCCGCCGTCGTCGAGCAACTGCGCGAGCGTTACGGTCTGGACAAGCCCCTCGCCGTGCAGTACGGCAACTATGTGACCAACCTGGTCAAGGGCGACCTCGGCGAGGACTACACCCAGCGGCGCCAGGTGACCGAGGTGCTCGGCCCCAAGCTGGGCAACACCGCCAAGCTGGCCGTGGCGGCGATCATCATCGACGTGGTGCTCGGCGTCCTCGCGGGCCTGGTTGCGGCCTTGTTCAGATATTCGTTCTGGGATGTATTGGTCACACTTCTCACGACCTTGGCCATCGGCTTCCCCAGCTTCGTCATCGGCATGATCCTGCAGAGCCAGTTCGCCGTGAACCTCGGCTGGTTCCCGCTGATCTCGGACGGGTCGTTCAACTCGATGATCATGCCGGCGTTCACGCTGGCCATCATCGACGCGGCCCTCGTCGCCCGGCTGATGCGCGGCACCATGCTCGAGGTGCTGCGCGCGGACTACGTCAAGACGGCCATCGCCAAGGGCCTTCCGCGCCGCACGGTGCTCCTCAAGCACGTCATGCGCAACTCGATCATCCCCGTGGTGACCTACATCGGCATCTCCTTCGGCGGTCTGCTCGGCGGTGCGCTCATCACCGAGGCGATCTTCAACTGGGACGGCATGGGCTATGCGCTGGTCACCGCGATCCAGCAAGGGAACAACCCGATCATCGTCGGCGTGGTCACCTACGGCGTCGCCGTCTTCGTCCTGCTCAACCTGCTGGTCGATCTGCTGTACGCGGTGCTCGACCCGCGGATCCGCCTCAGCTGACCGCAAGGTCACACCCCGTTCTAGGAGTCACCCATGACTGAGCTCACCAAGAGCGACCAGGGGCCGGACGCCGCGACCGCACAGTCAGCAGTTGCGAACAACACCGCCGAGCCCGCACCGGCCCGCATCACGCAGTGGGGCGAGATCCGCCACCGCTTCATGGCCAACAAGCTTGCCGTGGTCGGCCTCGGCCTGGTCGTCCTGCTCTTCATCGTCGCCGCCGCGGCACCCCTGATCGCGACCCACGACCCGTACGCGCAGAACCTCACCAACACGCTGGCCGAGCCCAGCGGGGACCACTGGTTCGGCACCGACGCCCTCGGCCGCGACCAGTTCTCCCGGATCATCTACGGCAGCCGCATCGCCGTCATCGTCGGTCTGGCCTCGATCTTCCTGGCC
This sequence comes from Streptomyces sp. KLMMK, assembly GCF_036961605.1. Taxonomy (NCBI): domain Bacteria; kingdom Bacillati; phylum Actinomycetota; class Actinomycetes; order Kitasatosporales; family Streptomycetaceae; genus Streptomyces; species Streptomyces sp. KLMMK. The sequence goes on along the minus strand of NZ_JBAMDC010000269.1, from coordinate 2,862 downwards.
TGTGTGATCGGCTGCATCCTCGGCGCCCTGTCCGGCTACTTCGGCAAGGCCGTCGACAGCGTCATCATGCGCACCGCCGACGTCTTCTTCGCGTTCCCGCTGCTCATCGGCGCGATCGTGATCATCCTGGTGATGGGCCGCGGTGTGCTGCCCGTCATCATCTCGCTGGCCGTCTTCAGCTGGGCCACGGTCGCCCGTCTGCTGCGCTCCAGCATCCTGTCCGTGCGCGAGATGGACTATGTGACGGCGGCGAAGGCGCTCGGCGCGAGCACCACCCGCATCATCCTGCGGCACATCATGCCCAACTCCATCGCGGCCGTGATGTCGTACGTGTCCTTCAGCGTCGGCACCGCCGTCGTGGCCGAGGCCTCGCTGTCCTTCCTCGGCATCGGCGTGAGCCCCGAGGTGCCGGAGTGGGGCAACATGATCTCCGCAGGCAAGGACTCCCTCGGCGTCAGCGACTTCCTTTGGGTGTACCCCAGTTCCGCGATCGTGCTGACGGTGCTCGGATTTGTCTTTGTCGGTGACGGGCTGCGCGACGCCCTCGACCCGAAGCTGCGTTGAGGAGAACGTCCCGATGACCACGACCGAAAAGACCGCCGGGGCCTCCGGCCCCGCGCCGCAGGACGGCAAGGGCGCCAAGAAGTCCGCGCCCCTGCTCGAAGTGCGCGACCTGCACGTCGAGTTCAAGACCCGCGACGGCGTCGCCAAGGCCGTCAACGGTGTCAGCTACAGCGTCGACGCCGGCGAGACCCTCGCCGTGCTCGGCGAGTCGGGCTCCGGCAAGTCCGTCACCGCCCAGGCCATCATGGGCATCCTGGACTCGCCCCCCGGCCGTGTGGCCGGCGGTGAGATCCTCTTCCACGGCCAGGACATCCTGAAGCTGCCGGAGAGCGAGCGGCGCAAGCTGCGCGGCCCGAAGATGGCGATGATCTTCCAGGACGCGCTGTCCGCCCTCAACCCCGTCTTCTCCGTCGGCAACCAGCTCGGCGAGATGTTCCGGGTGCACCAGGGCCTGTCGAAGAAGGACGCCAAGGCCAAGGCGATCGAGCTGATGGACCGGGTGCGCATCCCGGCCGCCAAGCAGCGCGTGGGCGACTACCCGCACCAGTTCTCGGGCGGTATGCGCCAGCGCATCATGATCGCGATGGCGATGGCCCTGGAGCCGGACCTGATCATCGCCGACGAGCCGACCACGGCCCTCGACGTGACGGTGCAGGCCCAGGTCATGGACCTGCTCGCGGAGCTGCAGCGCGAGTACAACATGGGCCTGATCCTGATCACCCACGACCTGGGCGTGGTGGCGGACGTCGCCGACAAGATCGCCGTGATGTACGCGGGCCGCATCGTGGAGACCGCGCCCGTGCACGAGCTCTACAAGCGCCCCGCGCACCCGTACACGCGCGGCCTGCTGGACTCGATCCCGCGCCTGGACCACAAGGGCCAGGAGCTGTACGCGATCAAGGGCCTGCCGCCCAACCTCCTGCGGATCCCCACCGGCTGCGCCTTCAACCCGCGCTGCCCCAAGGCCCAGGACGTCTGCAGGGAGGACATCCCCGCCCTGCACCCGGTGGCGGAGCAGGACGGCACCGAGCTCGACGGCCGCGGCAGCGCGTGCCACTTCTGGAAGGAGACGATCCATGGCTGACATGACCGAGCAGGCCGGGAAGGCCGGTCAGCGGGAGCCGATCCTCCAGGTCCGCAACCTCGTCAAGCACTTCCCGCTGACGCAGGGGCTGCTGTTCAAGAAGCAGGTCGGTGCGGTCAAGGCCGTCGACGGGATCTCCTTCGACCTCTACCAGGGCGAGACGCTGGGCATCGTCGGCGAGTCCGGCTGCGGCAAGTCCACGGTCGCCAAGCTGCTGATGACGCTGGAGACGGCCACCTCCGGCGAGGTCCTCTACAAGGGCCAGGACATCACCAAGCTGTCCGGGCGTGCGCTGAAGGCGGTCCGGCGCAACATCCAGATGGTGTTCCAGGATCCGTACACCTCGCTCAACCCGCGGATGACGGTCGGCGACATCATCGGCGAGCCCTTCGAGATCCACCCCGAGGTGGCGCCCAAGGGCGACCGGCGCAAGCGGGTCCAGGAGCTGCTCGACGTCGTCGGCCTCAACCCCGAGTACGTCAACCGCTACCCGCACCAGTTCTCCGGCGGCCAGCGCCAGCGCATCGGCATCGCCCGCGGCCTGGCGCTCAACCCCGAGATCATCATCTGCGACGAGCCCGTCTCGGCGCTGGACGTCTCGGTGCAGGCGCAGGTCATCAACCTGATGGAGCGGCTGCAGGACGAGTTCAACCTCTCCTATGTCTTCATCGCGCACGACCTGTCCATCGTCCGGCACATCTCCGACCGCGTCGGTGTGATGTACCTGGGCAAGATGGCCGAGATCGGCACGGACGCCGAGATCTACGAGCACCCGACGCACCCCTACACCCAGGCGCTGCTGTCGGCCGTGCCCGTGCCGGACCCCGAGGCCCGCGAGGGCCGCGAGCGCATCATCCTCACCGGCGACGTGCCCTCCCCGGCCAACCCGCCGTCCGGCTGCCGCTTCCGCACCCGCTGCTGGAAGGCCGAGGACAAGTGCGCCGAGGAGCTGCCGCTCCTGGCCGTGCCCAAGCTCTACGAGGGCAAGGACACCCCGGCCGCACACGAGTCGGCCTGCCACTTCGCCGAGGTGAAGCAGGTGGTCGGCGCCGCGTAGCGCCGGTCGTGGACGGAAAGGGCTCTCCCGGGGCGCGCTGGTCGCGCCGGGGGAGCCCTTTCGTGTGGTTCGGCCGGGGAAAGCCGCCACAGAGGTGCATCACACCACCGAATGGGGTGTTATCTGGGCCTAAGCGACACTTGGGATCTGGAGGAGG
>NZ_JBAMDC010000268.1:0-9121 GCF_036961605.1 Streptomyces sp. KLMMK | reverse complement strand
GGGCGGTCACCCGCCCGGTCAGTAACCGACCGTAGTGGTCGAGAACGCCACCGGCTTGGCCGGGTCGGGGTAGCACTGGAACGGGTCCCAGGTGTTCAGCTGGGTCTGCAGACGCATCCAGCCGAAGGCCGTGTCCTGGAAGCTGGAGCCGCCCGCACCGGTGGTGAGGGTGGCACCGGCCGTGGTCGGAGCCTTGAGCGTGACCTCCAGGTTCGGGAAGTCGAACTCCACGCCGCCGGCCCACTCGCCGTTGGACTTGATGTTGAAGTTGGTGCCGTTGCGCTCGACCCACTGCTTGGCGGTGCCGAGGTTGCTGCCACCGGTCAGCTTGTAGCCGACGACCTTGGCGTTGGCCGGGGTCTTGTACGCGATGTTCACGTTGTTGAGCAGCTTGTTGAAGTCCGCCACGGCCTTGATGGGGGCCGAGTCGAAGGTGACCTTGAAGGTCTGGCCCGGCGCGACCTTGGCCGGGGCCGTGGTGGTGAAGTCCCGCGAGTAGGGGACGGGGATCCAGTTGCCGTCCACACGGGTCTGGCAGGTGTAATCGAGCGTCTTCGTCGCGGTGTCGGCACTCGCCGTTCCGGCCGAGGACATGATCCCCGTCAGAGCAAGCCCCAGTGAGGCCGCAAGTCCGCCCGTCAGCTTCCACTTGTGCTGCACTGCATTTCCTCTCTCAGACGGCGTGGAGCAATTCCAGCGCCGGGAACAGAGTCCGGAACGCGGCTGGAGTCCCGATGGAGAGCGGATCGAATTCCGGCCGTGGCAGCGGGTTTTCGGCCTGGGGGCGGACTTGTACGGACCTGCGAGAACCTGCGAGGGCCTGCGAGGGCCTGCGAGAACCTGCGATGACCTGCGAGGACCTCCGCGGACCCTTACGGACCTGCGGAGGTCACTCTTCGTGCCGGCGGCCCGGGGCGGACGCCGCCGGCTCCTCGCGGCGGCGTCAGACGGACGCCGCGGGCTCCTTCTGCGCCCGCTCCCACGCGCGCTCGATGAAGGTGAGCAGCTTCTCGGGCGCCTGCACGCCGGAGACCGGCGTGCGGCCGTCGATGACGACCGACGGCACGCCCGTCACGTTGAACTGGCGGGCGCGGTTCCCGTCGGCGACCACGGCGTCCGCGTAGCGGTCGCTCGCCAGCACCTCGCGGACCTCGGCCCCGTCCAGCCCGGCCTCGCCCGCCAGCTGCACCAGCACCTCGCGGTCCCCAACGTTCAGGGCCTCGGTGTGGTACGCGTGGAACAGGCGCTCCATGACCGGCTCCAGCAGGCCGCGCTCGGCCGCGAAGTGGGTGAGGCGGTGCGCGTCGAAGGTGCCCACGGGGCGGGACTTGTGGAGGTTGAGCTCCAGACCCTCCTGCCGGCCCTGGGACTTGATCAGTTCGATCCGGCCCGGCAGCACGTCCGGGGCCGTCCACTCGGCCATGGCCTCGGCCGCCGTCGGGCCGGGCTCGCTGCCCTCGCCCGGCGCGAGCTCGAAGCTGCGCCAGACGATCTCCAGCTCGTCGCGGTGGGCGAAGCCGTCCAGGGCGGCGGCTATCCGGCGCTTGCCGATGTAGCACCACGGGCACAGGACGTCGGAGTAGATCTCGATCTTCATGGCAGGTCTCCTCGGTTGATCGTTCGATCGATCGTTCAGCCGACGGTGATGACGATCTTTCCGCGCACGTGGCCGGTCTCCATCTCGCGGTGCGCGTCCGCGGCCCGCTCCAGCGGGAAGGTCTTGGAGACCTCCACGCGCAGCTTGCCCTCGGCGTAGAGGGCGGTCAGACCGGCGAGGCGCTCCTTGGCCCGCTGGCTGAAGACGGCGCGGACGCCCAGCTCCTCGACACGGCCGAAGTCGACGAGGGTGGCGATGCGGTTCTTGTCCTTCACCAGCTCGACGGAGACGTCGAGGGCGTCGCCGCCGATGCCGTCGAGGGCCGCGGTGACGCCACCGGGGGCGAGCTCGCGGACGCGGTCGGCGAGGCCCTCTCCGTAGGTGACGGGGGTGGCGCCCAGCGAACGCAGGTACTCGTGGTTGCGCTCGCTCGCGGTGCCGATGGCCGTGGCGCCCAGGACCTGGGCCAGCTGCACGGCGATCGTGCCGACGCCGCCGGCGGCCGCGTGGACGAGCACGGTGTCGCCCGCGCCGATCTCCAGCGCCTCGAGCGCGGTGTGCGCGGTCTGCGCCGAGGCGGAGAACGCGCCGGCCACCTCCCACGGCATGCCGGCGGGCTTGGCGACGACCTGCTCGGCGGAGACGACCAGGTACTCGGCGGAGCAGGAGAGCAGGGCCCAGCCCAGGACCTCGTCGCCGACGGCGAACTCGGTGACGCCCTCGCCGAGCTCGTCGACGACGCCCGCGAAGTCGTTGCCGATGGTCTGCGGGAAGGAGATGGTCATGCCGGGCGGGTTCCAGCCGGCACGGACGGCCGTGTCGTACGCCTGCACACCGGCGGCCTTGACGCGTACGCGGATCTCGCCGGCGCCGGGACGGGGGGTCTCGACCTCCTCGACCTTGAGCACCTCGGGTCCGCCGAACTCCTGGAAAACTGCCGCCTTCATGGCATGTCCTTCTCTCTGCTGAACGCTGATGGACGCTGATGAACTCTGATGAACACCGGTGGGGCTGGTGCGCTTTATCTTTCAACCTCAACCGGAGTTGAGGTCAACGGGCGAACGGCTACTCCGCGCGGGTTTCGAGCGTTCTTCGAGCCGGCTTCGAGCGAAAATCGAGCGGACTTCGAGTGCGCTTCGAGCGGAATCCAACCGTCCGCCGAATGGGCGCGCTCGGCTACGCCCCTTCCGCCGGAGCGGCGTCGGCGTCGGTGCCGGTGCCGGTGCCCTCCGCGGCGGCGATCACCCGGGTCTGCTTCGCGTCGCGCTCGGCCGCCAGCTCCTCGTAGGAGCGGCCGCCGAACGCCTCCTCCGCCTGGGCGAGGATCCGGGCGACGGTCTCCTCGTCGACCGGCGGGTTGCCGAGCCCCTGCCAGCTCTTCTCCAGGCCGGCGCCGAGGTGCTCGAACCAGTGGCGCAGGCCCCCGGGGCCGCCGCCGAGGTGGAAGGCGCGGAACGGGCCGACCGCCGCCCAGCGGCCGCCGATCGAGGAGGTGACGATCTCGTCCAGCTCGGCGACGGAGACGACGCCCTCGCGGACCAGGTGGATGCTCTCGCGCAGCAGCGCGGACTGCAGCCGGTTGGCGACGAAGCCGGGGACGGCCCGGCGCAGTACGACGGGGGTCTTGCCGAGGCCGCGGTAGAAGGCCACGGTCTCCTCGACGGCCCGCGGGTCGGTCCGCTCGCCCGTGACGATCTCGACCAGCGGCACGATGTGCGGCGGGTTGAAGGGGTGGGCGACCAGCAGCCTGCCGGGGTCGGCCATCCGCGCCCCCAGGGCGTCGGGGAGCAGCGTGGAGGTGGACGACAGCAGCAGCGCGTGGGCCGGGGCGGCGGCGCCGATCCGGGCGAAGAGGTCCTGCTTGAGGGCCAGGTCCTCGGGGGCGTTCTCCTGGACGACGTCGGCGCCCTCGACGGCGCGGGCCACGTCGGGCTCGAACTCCAGCCGGGCGGCGAGCTCGGCCGGGTCGGCGGGGCCGCCCGGCAGCGAGGCCGCGTACAGCTCGAACGCCTTCCTGACGTGCGCCTCGGCGTCCGGCCGGCGGCTGTTGATCCGGACGGTCAGCCCGGCGGAGGCGAACAGCGCGGCCCAGCCGAGGCCGATGGTGCCCACGCCGATCACGGCCGCCGTACGTATGCGTGTCCCTACGGGTGAATCCGTCACCGCTTGCTCCTGTCGTCCTGCCTGCCTGTAGGTGGTGCCTGCACAGGCTGCCGCGACGGGCTCGTGCGGAATTCGAGCGGCGGTCGAACCGGACACGTGTGTTCCGCGCCCGGCCCGGCACCGCGGGGACGGCTAGTAGTTGCCCAGGCCGCCGCAGACGTTGAGGGCCTGCGCGGTCACGGACGAGGCGCCGTCGCCGACCAGGTAGTCGACCATGGCCGCGACCTCCTCGACGTCGACGTAACGGCCGATCGGGACGCGGGTGGTGACCTTCTCGGCCGCCTCCTCCAGGGTGATCCCGTACATCTCCGCGTAGTGGCCGCGGACGCGCTCGGCCATCGGCGTCTCGACGAAGCCGGGGCAGACGGCGTTGACGGTGATGCCGGTCTTCGCGAGGTCGAGGCCGAGGGCCTTGGTGAAGCCGACCACGCCGTGCTTGGAGGCGGAGTACGGGGCCGCGGTGACGGCGCCCTGCTTGCCGGCCGTCGAGGCGATGTTGACGATCCGGCCCCAGCCCTTGGTGAGCAGGCCGCCGGCGCTCAGCACCTCGCGCGTCACGAGGAAGACGCTGTTGAGGTTGGTGTTGATCACGTCGTACCAGAGCTCGTCCGACATCTCGGCGATCGCGCCGCCGCCGTTGCGGCCCGCGTTGTTGACGAGGATGTCGACGGTGCCGAAGCGCTCCACCGCGGCGGCCACGAAACGCTTGACGTCCTCGCGGTCGGTCACGTCACAGGTGGTGCCGTCGGCCTCGAAGCCCTGGTCCTGCAGCGACTTGACGGTCTCCGCCAGCTTCTCCGCGTCCCGGGCGCACAGGTAGACGCGGGCGCCGTTGCGGGCCAGGTGGGTGGCGATCGCCAGACCGATGCCACTGGTTGCCCCGGTCACCAGTGCGACCTTGGCGTTCTGCGTGCCCATCGTTCCTCCGTAGCTGGTTGCGAATACTGACGGCGTCGTGACGCCGGTCGCGCCGAGGGTGCCGCCGCGGCCTCGACGGCCGGTCGAAAGGGGGTCGAAGCGCGGGTTCCGCCGCGGCGGTTCCGCCACGGCTCGATCCCGGCTCAAGCGGGGCTGAGCAGCGTGGGGGGATGCTCGCAGAGACGATCACCGCCGAACGGTTCCGGACGTCCCTCGCCCGCTGGGCCAGCGGGGTCACGGTCGTGACCACCGTGGATGCACAGGGCCGCAGCCACGGTTTCACTGCCAGCTCCTTCACCTCCGTATCCCTCGAACCGCCCCTGGTGCTCGTGTGCCTGGACCTGCGGGCCAACTGCTTCGACGCCTTCACCGGCGCCGAAGGGTTCGTCGTCCACGTGCTCGGCCGGGACCAGCAGGAGCTGGCCGCGCTCTTCGCGCGCCGGGGCGCGGACAAGTTCCCGCAGCCGGGGACGGCCCTCTCCCGGCGCGGGCTGCCCCTGCTGCCGGGCGCGCTCGCCCGGCTGGAGTGCCGCACCGAGCGGCAGGTGCCGGCCGGTGACCACCTCGTGCTGTTCGGCGAGGTGGAGCACGCCGAGGCCGGCGAGGGGGAGCCCCTCCTGTACTACCGGAAGGGCTTCCACGGGATCGCCGGCCCCGGCGCGGCGGACTGACCCGCCGGGGCTGCCGCCGCTCGGACACTCAGCGTCCAGGCACACGGCGTTCAGGCACACGGCGTTCAGGCACACAGCGGCGCGACGGACCCCGCCGCCCGCCGCCGCTGCGCCGGGACGCGTCGCGCCCCCGCCCGCACGGCGATGAGGTGGGCGACCGAGGCCAGGGTGACGTGGCGGTGCCAGCCGCGGAACGAACGGCCCGCGAAGTCCCGGATGCCGGTGTGCTCGGAGATCTCCGCGAAGTCGCGCTGGACGACGCCCGTGAGCCGGGTCAGGCGCAGCAGGGTGACCAGCGGCAGCCGCCGCGAGTCGGTGAGCCACATCCGCGACGGCCACCGGTCGGAGGAGCCCCAGTCGCCCATCAGCAGCATGGGCCGGTGGTGGGTGCCCCCGGGCCCGCCCGCGGGCGCGGGGCACGACAGGACCACCGGGATCGCGCTCACCACCCCGCGGTACGAGCCCGTCCCCGAGGTGTCGGACCACTCGACCTGCCGGCGCATCCGCTTCATCGAGCCGATCAGGTTCTGCGCGGGCACCTCCCGGTCGCTGTAGCCCTGCAGCAGGGTGCCGTCGACCCGCAGCGGGGTCGTGCCGTCGATGCGCATGATCAGCGGCACGCCCGCCCGCGCGAAGCGCCGCACGGTCGCCCCCGCGTCGAGTCCCTCCACGTCCACGACGACGGGGCGCCTGCGCAGCCCCCAGGAGTCGGCGGCCTCCAGGGCCACGGCGCCGGCGTGCTCCTCCAGGGAGATGGCGCGGCTGGCGTCGGGTATGTGGGCGCGGCTGCGCCGGGCCGGGTCCTCCAGCCAGCTCCGGGACAGCACCAGGCTCCAGTTGAAGGGCACGCTGACCCGCTCGGAGGCGCTCCAGACGCTGAACGCCCGCTGGCCGTTGACCGTCTGGCCCAGGTGGGGGAGGAACTGCTGGTCGACGCCGACCGAGTGCACCCCCGCCTTGGGGATGACGGTGGAGTTGACCACCCACGCCTGGGGGCGCACCTCCTCCTCCGCGCGACGCGCGAGCGCCCGCCGGACCGGGGCCCAGTTCCAGGACGAGGCGGTGATGAAGTGGTGGACGCTCTGCTGGAGCGCCTTCCCGCCGATCTGTTCCGCGACGTTGCGCAGGGTCTTGCGGCCCTCCGCCTCCAGCAGGCCGCGTACGTACTGCTCCGCCATCCTGCGCTGGTCGTTGCGCGTGAGTGACGAGAAGAACTCCGGTTCCACGTCCCAGGGGCTGGCGGGGGACGGGTGCCCGCAGGGTGGTTCCTCGGTGGACACAGGGCTGAGTTGCACGGATCTGGCTTCCATCGTCTCTCCCCACGTGATGGCTACCGACGGCGCATTTGACCGTACCAAACCGACTGCGTTGTTTCTATTACTCTTTGAAACCTTGACCCAACGATTGATTCCGCCCCGATTTGCCCGATTTCCTCCCTCCCTGCGCCGCCTCGGACCCCACAGGAAACCAACCGGACGGCCTGTCTACGGCCTCTCTGACGTCGGATTACCAAGAGAAACCGGCCAGCCGGTTTCTTGTGGAGGTGCCCCATCCGTCTTCGAGCGGTGTTCGAGGCCGGAGCCGCACCGTTTCCCTTGCCAACGGCGCTGTCCCCGACAGGCAGCGGTGGACATCTGCTGCAGGGCAAGCGGAAAGGAACGTGACTCGATGTTCAGCTCGAAGGAAGGCGTGCCCACGCGATGACCCGACGAGTGGTGATCACCGGTATCGGCGTCCGCGCCCCGGGCGGCTCCGGCACCAAGGAGTTCTGGGACCTGCTCACCGCGGGCCGCACCGCCACCCGGCGGATCTCGTTCTTCGACGCGGCTCCGTTCCGGTCCCAGGTGGCCGCCGAGGCCGACTTCTTCCCCGAGGCCGAGGGCTTCTCCCCCCGGGAGATCCGCAGGATGGACCGGGCGACCCAGTTCGCCGTCGCCTGCACCCGGGAGGCCGTGGCCGACAGCGGCCTGGAGTTCGCCGGCGTGGACCCGCACCGCGTGGGCGTGAGCCTCGGCAGCGCCGTCGCCTCCGCGACCAGCCTGGAGAACGAGTACCTCGTGATGGCCGACAAGGGCCGCGAGTGGCTGGTCGACCCCGACTACCTGTCGCCGCACATGTTCGACTACCTCAGCCCGGGCGTCATGCCCGCCGAGGTCGCCTGGGCCGCCGGCGCCGAGGGCCCCGTGACCATGGTCTCCGACGGCTGCACCTCCGGCCTCGACGCCGTGGGCTACGGCGTCCAGCTGATCCGCGAGGGCTCCGCCGATGTGATGATCGCCGGCGCGTCGGACACCCCGATCTCCCCGATCGTGCTGGCCTGCTTCGACGCGATCAAGGCCACCACCACGCGCAACGACGACCCCGAGCACGCCTCCCGGCCGTTCGACGCCTCCCGCAACGGCTTCGTCCTCGCCGAGGGCAGCGCCATGTTCGTCCTGGAGGAGTACGAGGCCGCCAAGGCCCGCGGCGCGCAGATCTACGCCGAGGTCACCGGCTACGCCACCCGCTGCAACGCGTACCACATGACCGGTCTGAAGAAGGACGGCCGGGAGATGGCGGAGGCCATCCGCGCGGCGCTCGACGAGTCGCGCGTCGACCCGACCGCCGTCGACTACGTCAACGCGCACGGCTCCGGCACCAAGCAGAACGACCGCCATGAGACGGCCGCGTTCAAGATCGCGCTCGGGCAGCACGCCTACGACGTGCCGGTCAGCTCCATCAAGTCGATGGTCGGCCACTCCCTGGGCGCCATCGGCTCCATCGAGATCGCGGCCTGCGCCCTGGCCATCAAGCACAACGTCGTACCGCCGACGGCCAACCTGCACACGCCCGACCCCGAGTGCGACCTCGACTACGTCCCGCTGACCGCGCGCGAGCAGCGGGTGGACTCCGTCCTGACCGTCGGCAGCGGCTTCGGCGGTTTCCAGAGCGCGATGATCCTGCGCGCCCCGGAAGGAGTGAAGGCATGACCAGCAAGGACGGCCTCAACGGGCGGACCGTCATCACCGGGATCGGTGTCACCGCCCCCAACGGCCTGGGCACCGAGGCCTTCTGGAAGGCGGTGCTCGCGGGCCACACCGGCATCGGCCCCGTCACCCGCTTCGACGCCTCCCGCTACGCGTCCTCCCTCGCCGGCCAGATCGACGACTTCGACGCGGCCGAGCACCTCAACAGCCGGCTGCTCCCGCAGACCGACCCCTCGACGCGGCTCGCGCTCGTCGCCGCCGACTGGGCCCTCACCGACGCCGGCGTCTCCCCCGACACCCTGCCGGACTACGACATGGGCGTCGTCACCTCCAACGCCATGGGCGGCTTCGACTTCACCCACCGCGAGTTCGACAAGCTGTGGAACAAGGGCCCGGACTTCGTCAGCGTCTACGAGTCCTTCGCGTGGTTCTACGCGGTCAACACCGGCCAGATCTCCATCCGCCACAAGCTGCGCGGACCGAGCGCCGCCCTCGTCGGCGAGCAGGCCGGCGGCCTGGACGCGCTCGGCCACGCCCGCCGCACGGTCCGCCGCGGCACCCCGCTCGTGGTGGCCGGCGGCGTCGACTCCGCCCTCGACCCGTGGGGCTACGTCTCCCAGCTGGCCGGCGGCCGCGTCACCACCGCCACCGACCCCGCCCGCGCCTACCTGCCCTTCAGCGCCGACGCCTCGGGCTACGTGCCCGGCGAGGGCGGCGCGATCCTCGTCGCCGAGGACGAGACGAGCGCCCGCGAGCGCGGCGCGCAGCAGGTCTACGGCGAACTCGCGGGCTACGCCGCGACCTTC
>NZ_JBAMDC010000267.1:0-9131 GCF_036961605.1 Streptomyces sp. KLMMK | reverse complement strand
CGTCTGCTGCCCTCCCAGGGGAGGACACCTCCGGGGCAGCAGACGGCCGTTGAAGGAGCCCTCCATGAGTACGTCCCGCACACCTCAGGACGACACCGACAAGGCAGCCCGCTCCCTTGCGTTGGTCAAGTGGGCGATGCTGCTGGCCTTCGGTGTGGTGGTGGCAGGCCTGACGGTCTTCACGGTCCTGGTTCTCGCCGATGCGGCCCGGCCCGACCAGGCCCTGAGGCTGACGGTGAAGATCACCGGATCCCTGCTGATCGTCGGCGCGACCGCGGCCACCGCCCTGAGGATCCGCAGCGACCGCGAAGGCCGGAAGCGACTGCGCCGAGCCCTGAAGAGCATGTTGTAGCCACCTCCCCCGCAACCCCGTAGACGACGCACGCACCCGACGCACATCGTGGACGACTCGTATCGCGGACCCTCACCCTCCCCCGGGTGGGGGTCCTTGTTGCTGTACGACACTTGGAACGAGGGGCCTGCGACCCGGTTACGGCCGGTGCGGCCGTGTCGACACATCTACTTCGGGGTGGCCGGGCCCCATGATGCGCCCGGAGTCAGGGATGAGGCGCCCGGAGACAGGGCATGATCACCGGATGCCTTCTCTCGGACTGGTGACCCTCGTCGTGCGCGACTACGACGAAGCCATCGCCTTCTACTGCGACGCCGTCGGCTTCGAACTGCTGGAGGACACCGCGATCGACGACGGGAAGCGGTGGGTGGTCGTGGCCCCGCGGGGAGCACGGGAGTCGGCGATCCTCCTGGCCAGGGCCGTGACCGGGGAACAGGCCGACCGGGTCGGGGACCAGACGGGTGGCCGGGTCGGCTGGTTCCTGAACACCGACGCGTTCGGCCGCGACTACGCGCGCATGCGGGCGGCCGGGGTCGCCTTCGAGGAAGCGCCGCGGAGCGAGCCGTACGGCACGGTGGCCGTCTTCCGGGACCTGTACGGAAACCGCTGGGATCTGATCCAGCTGAACGGCCGGGCGGGGTAGTCCGGCCGCGCCTTGAATCTCCCTCCAGGGGAGTTCTTACCGTACCGGCGAGCGGGGACGGCCCTTGCGGCCGGTTCCGCGGAGTGCGGTATGCGGTATGCGAGGAGGCGATCATGACGGCGTTCGTTCTGGTGTCGGGCCCTTTCACCGGGGGCTGGGTGTGGCAGGAGGTGACCGCCCGGCTCGGGGAGTCGGGAGCCGAGGTGTACCCGGCGACGCTCACGGGCATGGGGGACCCCCGCCGTCCGGCCGGGCCCGGCACGGACCTGGAGACGCACATCGAGGACCTGGTCCGGCTGATCGACGAGATCGACGCCCCCGAGGTGGTGATCGTCGGCCATGACTACGGCATCCACCCGGTGCTGGGCGCCGCCGACCGGCGGCCGGAGCGGATCGCCCGCATCGTCTACCTGGATGCGGGCATGCCCCAGGACGGTGACGCGGCCGTCGCGCTGGTGCCCGATCAGGCGGTCCGGGAGGGGCTGTTGCAGCAAGGTGGGCAGAGGCAGAGGCAGAGGCAGAGGCAGAGCGAGAGCGACCGGCGGATCCCCCCGCCGCAACGCGACGAGTGGCAGCTCTGGGGCAGCACCGAAGGCGTCCCCGCGGAGGCGCTGGCGCGCATGGACCGCCTCGCCGTGCCGCAGCCGGCGGGCACGCTCACCCAGCCGCTCCGGCTGTCCGGCGCCGGATCCGGAATTCCGACGACCGGCGTCCTGTGCGCCGCCAACGGGGCGAGCATCGAGATGGTCGAGTTCCTGGTGAGGTCGGGTCCGCCGCAGTACCGGTGGCTCGCCGACCCCCGGGTGACCTTCTTCGAACTCGCCACCGGCCACTGGCCGATGCTCTCCGTCCCGGGCGAGCTGGCCGACGTGCTGCTGCGCGCCGCCGCGGGCGAAGGGCACCGGGTGACCACGGCGCCGGGCGAGCGGCCCGGGCATCTGCGGCCCTTCCTCCTGGACGTGGAGGAGCGGCCGCGCGAGCGGGTGGGCGAGGTGGACCTCTACTTGCCGGATCCGCCGGGCGCACCGGACGCCGACCGGCCTCGTCCTGCGGTGGTGTTCGTCCACGGGGGCCCCGTAGCCGCGGACGCGCGGCCCACACCGCGGGACTGGCCCGCCTACGTCGGCTATTGCCGGTACGTGGCGAGCCTGGGAGCGGTCGGGGCGATGCTGGACCACCGGCTGCACGGCCTCGCCGACTACGCGCGTTCCGCCGAGGACGTCGCCGCGGCGGTCGAGCGCGTACGGGCCGACCCGCGCGTCGACGGGGATCGCATCGCGCTGTGGTACTTCTCCGGCGGCGGGCTGCTGTCGGCGGATCCGCTCGCCGAGCCCCCGCCGTGGCTGCGGTGCGTGGCGATGACCTATCCCGTGCTGGCGCCGCTGCCGGGCTGGGGGATGGTGGACGCCCGGTTCCGTCCCGTGCAGGCGGTGAGCCGGGCCGGGCGACTGCCGGTCGTGCTCACCCGGGTGGGGCTGGAGAACGAGGCGATCGCGGCGACGGTCGGGGAGTTCCTGAGCGCCGCGGAGGACTGCGAGGCCGGCGTCGAGGTGGTCGACGTGCCGCTCGGCCATCACGGGTTCGAGACGGTCGACCTCACCGAGGAGACGCGGGGGGCGGTGGACCGGGCGGTGCGGTCGGTGCTGGGGCACTTGATGGGCTGAGCCGAGCCCGCTTGACGGGCCGGGCCCGGCCTCCGTGGGGGAGAGGCCGGGCCGGCGTCGGCGTTCGCGTCGGCGTTCGCGTCGGCGTTCGCGCCCGTGTCGGCATCCGCGTCCGCGTCCGCGTCCGCATCCGCATCCGTGTCGGCACCGGATTACTGGACGATCGTCTTCCGTAATTCTTTACGTTCTGCCGTTGCACGATCCGGCCGCGGCGGTCGCCTTTATGGGCGGAGGACGAAGAAGGGTTCCTCCGACAGGGGCAGCAGGCGGCGCCCGGGGGAGCGTGCGCCGCCGGTGCGCCCGAGCCGCTTGTCCGCCGACCGGAGGGATCCCTGCTTCCGTGAAATCTCAACTCGCCGGCGACCTGCTCACCGCAGCGATGGTCGCACGCGTATTCGCCGGTGACGCCTGGCACCTGCTGCGGCGCGCCGCAGCCGCCACGGTACGCATCGGCCTGAACCAGCAGCCCGCGCCGCCGCGCCGCCCCGAGGGCGCACCCCGGCGCCCGCGGGTGGGAGGGATGCGATGAACCCCGGCCCCTCACGCTCTCCCCGCACAGGCGTCATTCCCGTGACCGGACTCCCCGCCGACTACCGCGCCTTCCACGAGCTCTACCGCGGCATCTACATCCACTGGGCCGAGCTCTACCTGCGCCACCGCCACGATGCCGAAGAAGCCGTCGACCAGGCCTTCGAAGAGCTCTACTTCGCCTGGTCCGAAGTGCTCTCCCAGGAATCCCCCAACGCCTACGCCTGGGCGGTGGTCCGCCACCGCACCGTCGACACGGCGCGGGCCCGGGGCCGGCGGCCCGCCGTCATCGACACCGCCGCCTTCGAGACCACCGCGCTCCACCACGCGCTCGACCCCATCGGCGAGCTCGAACACAGCCTGGCCGTCTACGACGCCATCCACGCCCTGCCCGAACGCCAGCACGACGTCATCGTCCTGCTCCACGTCCTGGGCCACTCCACCCGCGAGGTCGCCAGCATCATGGGCATCACCCCCGCCGGCGTGCGGTCCGCCGCCCGCTTCGCCCGCCACCGCCTCCAGCACGCCCTCGGCATCGACCAGGGCCCCTCCGGCGACGAAGGGGGGACGGACAGGTGACCGGCCGCACGTCGCTGGAGCTGGCCCTGGCCCGGGTACGGCTCGCCCGGCCGCCCTACACCATGGCCGACACCCAGGCGGCCGAAGCCCGGCTCGCGGCCCGCATCACCGCCCGTATGCTGCACGGCG
The DNA here is from genome assembly GCF_036961605.1 of Streptomyces sp. KLMMK. Lineage (NCBI taxonomy): Bacteria > Bacillati > Actinomycetota > Actinomycetes > Kitasatosporales > Streptomycetaceae > Streptomyces > Streptomyces sp. KLMMK. The sequence goes on along the minus strand of NZ_JBAMDC010000267.1, from coordinate 5,236 downwards.
CCCTGTCCTTCGACGACCAGATGGCCCCCGCCCGCACCGCGGCGGCCCGCACGGCCGAGCGGAGCGACCTGCCCCACCGGGCCTTCCGGCGCCAGCTGCAGGCACTGTGCCGCACCGTCGTCACCCGCAACCTCCACGAGCTCGGCGGCTTCCTCACCTGCCGCATCCTCGAACCCGCGGGTGCCCTCGTCCTGGGGTGCGTGCTGCACCTCGCCGAACGCGGGGACTCCGCCCAGTTCTGGTGGCAGTTCGCCGCCGGAGCGGGCAACCGGGGCGCGGCCTGCTGCCTCTACCTGCACCACATGGCCCTCGGCGAGCGCAGGGAAGCCGAACTGTGGCACGAGCAGGCGGGGCTCGAACACCTCATCCCCAAGACGCCCGAAACCATCGACCGCACGGACCTCAACGCGGTCCTGAGCCTCCTCGCCCACCTCCGCGGCACCAGCGTCTTCTCCGCCGCCACCAACGCCGTCATCGCCTACGTCCCCCACGCCCTCGACGACAACGACGCCCTCGACCTCCCCCTGCCCGACCCCGACTTCGCGGAACGCATCGAGGAGTTGACGTCCATCGCGTCGTAATTCGTGAACGGCACGGCGTTCCCCCAGGGGGGCGTCGCGCCGTCGTGTTCTTTGATCATTGAGGGGTGTCGCCCGCGTCCGGTTCGCCGGGTGGCAGGCCGGCATCAGCACGGTTGCGGAGCCAGGCCTCGGTGAAGGCGTGCGCCAGGTTGGTGGGGCGCGGACCGTGGCCGCAGACGAGACGGTGGGCGATGCGACAGCGATCGCCTAACGGGGTCGTCCCGTGTCGCCGGTTGACGGCAATACCGTCGTGCGCGATGAACCACTGCTGTTCTGCGGGGACGGCGGTATTGAGGAACAGTCGCCGGGGCTCAAGTAAAATCCAGCGTCCGTAGCCGGTGGGCCACCGGTCCTGGTCGCGCCCGCAAACGGGGCAGGCCGGGGCCGCCGGCGGAGGCGGGGCGGTGGCGCCTTCGTCCTCGGCTTGCCGGTTGTCGGCCTCGTCGATGTAGGCGGCGTAGCAAGGGTCGCAGAGGTGGCCGATGGGCATTCCGCGGTCGCGGGAGGATCCGTGGTCGGCGGGGCAGACGCCGTCGGTGGGCGGTGCGGTGGTGTCCCCCATTTGAGAGAGATTGCCGGGTCGCGCGCTGCCGCGACAGCGGCTCGGTCGGCCGTTTGTGCTGGTGGCCGGCGGAGCGAATGTGTCGCTGGTCGCCTTGTGGGTTGTCGGCGGGCGCGGACGTGGACATCTGTGCTGGCCGGGGAGGCGGTCTTGTTCGGGTGGCCCCGCGGCAGTCGCTGCGCTGAACGGCCCTGACGGGTCCCCTGACCGGGGGAGACACGCGTCGCTCGGTCGTCTGCCGTCCGGCATCGGTTCTTACGGTGGGACCAGATCCGCTCCGTAGCCCCCGTACCGTCGGAGAGAAGAGGCGTCATGCCGGTGAAGGTCAGCTACCCGGGCGTCTACATCGACGAGGTTAAGAGCTCCGTACGGACCATCACCGGCGTTCCGACGTCGATCGCCGCCTTCGTCGGCTGGGCGCCGCGCGGGCCGGACGACAGGCCGGTGCACATCACTTCGTGGGCCGACTACGAGACGCGGTTCGGTGGGCTGCACACGAACAGCCCCATGAGCTACGCCGTCGAGCAGTTCTACCGCAACGGTGGCTCGGAGGCGGAGATCGTACGAGTGGTGGCCAGCCCTGCGGCGGGCGCGCCGGCCCCGGTCCTGCCGATCGGGAAGAAGCCCAGGTCCGGGTCTGACACCCGCCCCACTCTGGCTCCCATCGGAGCCGGGGCGTGGGCGAAGGAGCTCGAAGCACGGGTCGAAGGGGTCCCGGACGAGGACAATGAGGAGAATGACAAGAAGGGCGTCTACAACCTGACGCTCACCGACACCGGCACCGGCGTGGAGGAGACCTACCTCAACGTCAGTACGGACCCGGACAGCCCGCGCAGCCTGCGAAGGGTCGTGGCCGCCTCGCAACTCGTCACGTGGGTCGGCGACGGCACGAAGCCGCCCGAGAAGAACGACCCCGAACCCGACGGCGACCGGGAGGGCGAGGGCGAGGATCAGCCCGGCGACGGCGATGGGCCCGGCGACGGCGAAACCGAGGGTGAGACGCCGGGGGGGCTCAGGGGGCGGCGGAGGAATGCGGCGGCGAGTGGACGTGTCTCGACGGTCGAGAATGTTCCCGAGAAAGAGGACTTTCCCGCTCTCGCGGACTACAAAGGCGATTCGGTGCGGAAGACCGGTCTCCAGGCGTTGCTCAAGGCCGACATCGTCAACCTTCTGTGCATCCCCGATGCCACGGAGAAGCTGGGCGAGGATGACGGCGAGGACCTGGTGCGAACCGCCGCGGAATTCTGCCGCGAGCACCGAGCCGTGCTGCTTGTTGATCCGCCGAGTGCGTGGAGCCAGCCCGCCACGACGGCAGGTGACGTCGCACAGTCGGCACGCACGCTTTTCGTCACCGGCGACCCCGCACGCAACGCCGCCGTCTACTTCCCCCGAGTGCTGGCGACGGACCTGCCGCGGGGCGGCCTCGTGCGGGACTTCCCGCCGTGCGGGGTCATGGCCGGCGTGATCGCCCGGACCGATGCGCAGCGCGGTGTGTGGAAGGCACCGGCCGGTACCGACGCGTCGCTCAACGGTGTTCAGGGGCTGATGATGCCGCTGACCGATTTGGAGAACGGCCAGCTCAACCAGCGCGGGGTCAACTGCCTGCGTGAGCTCCCCGCCGTGGGCCCCGTCGCCTGGGGCGCCCGCACCATGCGCGGGAACGATCAGCTCACCGACGAGTGGAAGTACCTTCCCGTGCGCCGGCTCGCCCTCTTCGTGGAGGAGAGCCTGTACCGGGGCACCCAATGGGTGGTGTTCGAGCCGAACGACGAGCCGCTGTGGGCCTCGATCCGGCTGAACATCGGCGCCTTCATGAACTCCCTCTTCCGCGAGGGGGCGTTCCAGGGCCGTACGCCGGCCGAGGCGTACCTCGTGAAGTGCGACCGGGAGAACAACCCGCAGAACGACATCGACCGCGGGATCGTCAACATCCAGGTCGGATTCGCGCCGCTCAAGCCCGCGGAGTTCGTGATCATCCACATTCAGCAGCTCGCCGGCCAGGTCCAGGTCTAGGTCCATCCCTAGGCCCGGTTCCAGGTCGCAGGAGGCAGGAGGAGCGAGGACGATGCCGGAGATCACGCGCCGGGACCCGTACAAGAACTTCCGGTTCCGGGTGAAGTTCGGCGGTGGTACCACGTACATCGCCGGGATCAGCAAGGTCAGCGGTCTGAAGCGGACCACCGAGGTGGTCAAGCACCGGGACGGCGGTGACCCGGGGACCAGCCGCAAGCTGCCGGGCCGGACCGAGTACGAGGCGATCACCCTGGAGCGCGGCTGCACGGCCGACACCGCCTTCGAGGAGTGGGCGAACAAGGTGTGGAGCCTGCGCAAGTCGGCCGGCGGGCTGGAGACCTCGCTGAAGGACTTCCGCCGCGACCTCATCATCGACGTGTTCGACGAAGCCGGGCAGCAGGTGCTGTCGTACTCCGTCCACGACTGCTGGGTGTCGGAGTACCAGGCACTCCCCGACCTCGACGCGAACGCGAACGCCGTCGCCTTCGAGCACATCAAGCTGGAGCACCACGGATGGGTGCGGGAGCCCACCACGCCGCCGCAGCTCCCGCAGTTCACCGACACCGCATCGGGGTGACGGCGTGGTGGCCGAGCTGACCGAGGCGCAGCTCCTGTCCGTGTGGGAGTCCGGGAGCGGGCAGGGCCCGCAGGACCGGGCCCTGCTGCTGGCCAGGACCGCCGCCGGGGACGCGGAGCCCGTCGCCGACCTCACCCTGGCCGCTCTCCACGCCCTGCTGCTCGGCTTCCGGGAGCGGGCGTTCGGCAGCTCCCTCCCGTGCGCCGCCGACTGCCCGGCGTGCAAGGAACCGCTGGAAGTCGCCGTGGAGACCGGCGAATTGCGGACGCCGGCACCGGCGGCCGTTCCCGGGGCGCGGACGGCGCCGCTCACCGGGAGCTTCCGCGCGGGCGGTCGCGACGTCACGTACCGTGCCCTGACCCTGCGCGACCTGCTGGCCGTCGCCCACGGCGGGTGCGACTCCCGCCGTGCCCTGCTGCAGCGCTGCGTCGTCGGCACCACCCCGGACGCGGGCTCGCTGCCGGGCCACGTCCTGGAGGAGGTGGCCCGGCGGCTCCCCGGCATCGATCCGGGAGCGGAGACGACGGTGGCCCTGGAGTGCCCCGGGTGCGGTCACACCTGGTCCGCGGAAGTGGACGTCGCCGGGCACCTGTGGGCCGAGATCGAGGGATACGCGCGCCGCCTGCTGTACGAAGTGCACGCGCTCGCCCGCGCCTACGGCTGGACGGAGCAGGACGTCCTCGCCGTCAGCCCCGCCCGCCGACGGTTCTACCTGGAGGCGGCGGGGTGAGCGACTTTGTGGACCGTCTGCTGGGCGCGCCGGGCCCGCGCCTCCGGCCACGGCTGCCATCGGTGTTCGACCCGGAGCCTCCCCGCCTGCGTGAGCGGGCGACGGACGGGACAGAGGGGGAGGGCGAAGGCCCCGTCGTGCCGGGTGGGCACGGCGGCAGCGGCTCGGCATACGGAACCCTCGGCGGGCCGGGCAGCGACCCCAGCCGCTCGCCCTCCCTGCCGCCCACCGGGCGCACCCACGACGCCGGCATCGCCCGTACCCGTCCCCCTTCCCACGGAACGGCACCATCCGGGACGCGGCCGTCGGGCCGGCGACCGTCCGGTTCAGGAAGTCCCGAGGCGGAGGACTTTCCGGGCATCGCCCCGGACGATCGGCTCACGGAAGGGAAGCGGGACTCCCACGAACCCGCGGTACCGCTCTCGGCACCGCTCTCCGCACCGTCCTCCGCTCGCTCCCACAGCCCCGCCCCCGACGGCGAACCACCCCGCCCGCCGACGGCACCCCCCGCCGCCCCACCGCCCCCACCTCCTACCTTCCCGGCCCCGCCTCCCGCCGGACCCCGGTCGGTCACCGCCCGCCCGGCGCCCGCCGCCGGCACCGCATCCCCCACCCCGCGGCACCCGGGCGAACCCTCCGCCGCACCCCCTTCTCCGCCCCGCCCCCAGGCAGCCGCGGCAGCCGCCCCTTCCCCGGCCCCCGGCGCCGCGCCGCTTCCTCCCACCGCCCACCCGGTCCGGCCTGTGCCGTACCCCGTCTCCCCGCCCGTCCCC
>NZ_JBAMDC010000266.1:0-9240 GCF_036961605.1 Streptomyces sp. KLMMK | reverse complement strand
TGCGCGCCGGGCCCCGGCACATAGCCCGCGGCGGGCGCCATAGGAGCCGTCACGAGCGCGGCCGCACCGCGCTCCAGCTTGTCGAGCCGGGCCCGTACGGACCGCTCGTCGTCGTACGCGGCGGGCAGCAGCACACGCGCGCAGATCAGCTCCAGCTGCAGCCGCGGCGAGGTCGCCCCGCGCATCTCGGTCAGGCCCTCGTTGACCAGGTCGGCGGCACGGCTGAGCTCGCCCGGGCCGAAGACGCCGGCCTGGGCCTGCATGCGCTCGACGAGGTCGGCGGGGGCGTCCAGGAGGCCCTTCTCGACCGCGTCGGGCACGGCGGCGAGGATCACGAGGTCGCGCAGGCGCTCGAGAAGGTCGGCCACGAAGCGGCGGGGGTCGTTGCCGCCCTCGATGACGCGGTCCACGACCTCGAAGGCCGCGGCGCCGTCGTTCGCCGCGAAGGCGTCGACGACGGCGTCGAGCAGCGAGCCGTCCGTGTAGCCCAGGAGGGACGTCGCCATGGCGTATGTCACACCGTCCTCGGCGGCGCCGGCGAGGAGCTGGTCCATCACGGACATGGAGTCACGCACGGAACCGGCACCGGCGCGCACGACGAGCGGCAGCACGCCGTCCTCGACCGGGATCTTCTCCTGCTCGCAGACCTCGCCCAGGTAGTCACGCAGCGTGCCGGGCGGGACGAGCCGGAACGGATAGTGGTGCGTACGCGACCGGATGGTGCCGATGACCTTCTCGGGCTCCGTGGTCGCGAAGATGAACTTCAGGTGCTCCGGCGGCTCCTCGACCACCTTCAGCAGGGCGTTGAAGCCCGCCGAGGTGACCATGTGGGCCTCGTCGATGATGTAGATCTTGTAGCGGCTGGAGGCGGGCCCGAAGAAGGCCTTCTCCCGCAGCTCACGGGCGTCGTCCACACCACCGTGGGAGGCGGCGTCGATCTCGATCACGTCGATCGAACCACGCCCGTTGCGCGCGAGGTCCTGGCACGACTGGCACTCCCCGCACGGGGTGGGCGTCGGCCCCTGCTCGCAGTTCAGACAGCGGGCGAGGATGCGCGCGCTCGTCGTCTTGCCGCAGCCGCGTGGTCCGCTGAACAGATACGCGTGATTGACCCTGTTGTTCCGCAGCGCCTGCTGCAACGGGGTGGTGACATGCTCCTGCCCGATGACCTCGGCGAAGGACTCGGGGCGGTAACGGCGGTAGAGCGCGAGGGACGACACACGTACGACGATATCGGGCCGCACTGACAAGTGGTCTCGATCACATCCTCAGACCCCCTGCGGACCCCGTCGCGACGCCCCGCACAGACCGCGGCGCACCCCCGGGGAAACACAAGGGCCCCCCACGCACCCGCCAGAGCCCACTTACCCTTGCTGCCTTCCGGCCCTGGGGGAGTTCGGTGAGATAGCGCCACGTGAGGGGCTTGTCCCCCAGCCTAGCGGATCCCGGGCAGTGCCCGTGCCCGCTCCCCCACCCCGGGAGCAGGCGTTCGCGAGCACCCCTCCGCGTCTTGTATTGTTTGCCGCGGAGGATTCGCCTAGAGGCCTAGGGCGCACGCTTGGAAAGCGTGTTGGGGGCAACCCCTCACGAGTTCGAATCTCGTATCCTCCGCCAGTGCCTCACCGGGCACGATGTCGAAGGGCCCCACCGCTCGCGGTGGGGCCCTTCGTGTATTTCCGTTTTCGTTCCGTCTCAGTCTGCGGCGGCCGGCACGTCCGGTGCCGCCGGTGGCGCCGGTGGCGCCGTGGCGGGTTCTTCCGGGGTCGGTGGCAGGCCGCGGAGTCGGCGCACGGGGGACAGGGCCAGCGTGATCAGCGCAGCGGCGGATCCGATCGCCGCCACGGTCAGTGCGTCCTGGGCTCCGATCCGGCCGGACAGCAGGCCCGCGAACAGGCCGCCGAGTGCGCCGCCGCCGAACAGCAGGGTGCGGAAGACCGCCGTCATCCGGCCCATCATCGACTGCGGGGTACTGGCCTGGCGGAGGCTGACGATGATGACGCCGGCGACGCCGAGCCCGAGGTAGGTGGCGAAGAAGGAGAGGACGAACATCCCCACCATCACCGGCCGGGGGCCGGCGGCCAGGACGATCAGCGTCGGACCGATGAGAAGGGCCGACTGGGCGACCAGGTAGACGCGACCGAGGGGGAAGCGCCGGATGACCCTGCGGGAGATCGCCGCGCCGATCAGTCCGCCCACGGAGGCCGTGGCGAAGATGCCGCCGAGGGTCGTCGAGGCCAGGTGCAGGTCGCGTGATCCGTACAGCAGGAACATGGTCCACACGGTGACCATGGAGAAGTTGCAGCAGAACCCGATGAGCGCAAGGGACCGCAGTACCGGGTTCTTCAGGACCCAGCGCAGGCCCTCCCGGAGTTCGGCCGGCACGTGCCGTCGTACGGCCGGGGGCCGAGGGCGGGGCTCGGGGGTGCGGATGAGCAGCAGCGAGACCAGGGACACCAGATAGGAGAACGCGTCCACGATCAGCGCCACGGGTGCGGTCAGGGCGCCGATCAGGACACCGGCGAGCCCGGGTCCCGCCACATCGGCCGCCGATGAGCTCATCCCCATCTTGGCGCCGGCTTCGACATAGTGCTTGGGGTCTCGTACCAGAGTGGGTACGTACGACATCCAGCTCACGTCGAACAGCACGGATGCGACGCCGACGGCACAGGCGATCACCAGCAGCGAGACCATGCTGAGCGCGTCCGTCCAGTACAGGACGGGCACGAGGGCCAGCAGGACCATCCGGACGAGGTTGGCGCCGAGCATGATCCGCCGACGCCGGGCGCGGTCCACCCACACCCCGAAGATCAGAGCGAGTCCGAGGTACGGGACGAGTTGCAGGAAGCGCAGGACACCGACCTGCTCGTCGGTGGCGTCGAAGGCGGTGATCGCGGTCAGCGGCAGGGCGAGGTTCGTGACCTGGGTGCCGAGGAGCGAGAGCGTCTCGCCGAGCCAGAACCTGAGGAAGTCTCCGTTGCGCCACAGGCTTTCCGGGCGGTCCGGGTCCGGCTCCGTGGCGCGTGTCCGCGTGGCGCGTGTCCGCGTGGCGCGTGTCTGCTTGCCTGTCATCGCCGGCCCTGGCCGGCGAGGTCCGCGACCGCGTCGGCGACGTGGTCCACCTCCTCCTCGGTGTTGTAGTAGTGCGGCGACAGGCGCAGACACCAGTCGACGTCCTTGTCCGCGAAGTCGAACTGTGCGAACTCCCGGAAGCTGAGTGCCGAGTTGATGCCGAGGGCGTCCATGGCCGCCTTGAACGGTTGCGGCTGCCAGCCCTTCACGTCGAAGGTGACGAGCGCGGCAAGACGCGGGCCGCGGTCGAGTACACGCACCCCGGGTATGGGTTCGAGCCGGTCGCGCAGCCGGGCTGCGAGCGCCGGTGTGCGCTGCTCGATGGCCTCGATGCCGACCTCGCGCGCATAGCGCGTCGCGGCGGCGCTGCCGAGCACCGTGGCGTAGGGGAACTCCCACTCCTCGAACCGGGCCGCCGTCCCGACGGGTTCGTAGCCGCCCGGCTCGGTCCAGCGGGCACCGTGCATGTCGATGAACAGCGGTTCGTAGCCCGCGCGCAGCACGCGATCGGAGACGTAGAGGAATCCGGAGCCGCGCGGGCCGCGGAGGAATTTACGGCAGGTGGCGGTGAGGAGGTCGCAGCCGATCTCTTCCACGTCGATGACGAACTGGCCCACCGACTGGCAGGCATCGACCAGGTAGAGCAGGTCCAGCTCACGGCAGTGACGGCCGATTTCGGCAACCGGCGAGACCAGCCCCGAGTTGGTGGGGACATGGGTGGCGGACACCAGGCGCGGGCGGTGGGTCCGCATCAGCGCGGCCATCGCCTCCACATCGACCCCGCCCTCGGGTGCGTCGGGCGCGTGGACGATGCGTACGCCGAATCGCTTGCGCAGGGACAGGAAGGCGATCTGGTTGGAGATGAAGTCGTCGCGGGTGGTGAGGATGACGTCATCGGCCTCGAACGGGATCGACGACAGGGCGTTGGCGTAGGCGTGGGTGGCGCTGCCCGCGAAGGCGATGTTGTCGGGCGTGGTGTTGATGAGGGCGGCGATCTCTGTGTAGAACTCGCGGACTTCGGCGGCTTGGGCGGCCGACGCCTCGTAACCGCCGATCCGTGCCTCGAGGTTCAGATGGCTGACCATCGCGTCGAGGACCGGGGCTGCCAGCAGCCCACAGCCGGCGTTGTTGAAGTGGATGACCCGCCGGCACCCCGGAGTGTCGGCCCGCAGAGCGGCGACGTCCAGCCGAAGTGCTTCCGGAGCAAATGCAGAAGCGCTACCATGATCTCTCATGAATGACAGTAGCACTTCTGGTGAGTTGGCCGACAGTCTCCGCACGCTGCTCTCCCGCCTGTCGCCCGGCGACCGGCTGCCGAGCAGCCGGGAGCTGATCAAGGAGTACCGGGTCGGCCCTGCCACCGTGGCGCGGGCCATCGCCGCACTGGCCGCCGAGGGCGCGGTGGTGACCCGTCCGGGCAGTGGGACGTACGTGGCGCAGCCCGCCCGGCGGCACGGCGGAGCCGCTGCCCCTGACACGGCCTGGCAGACGGTCGCCCTCACCGACCGCGCTGTCGACACCCACTTGATCGCCGACCCGCTCGGACCGCCACCGGCCGGGACGATCACGATGGACGGCGGCTATGCGCACCGCTCGCTCCAGCCCACCCGGGCCCTGAGCGCGGCGCTGGCCCGGGCGGCACGCCGTCCGGACGCCTGGGACCGCGCCCCGGCCGGCGGCCTGATGGCGCTGCGCACCGTGTTCGCCCAGGTCGTCGGCGGCAGTGTGGCGCCGGAGGACGTGCTCGTCACCGCGGGCGGGCAGAGCGCGCTGTCGATCGCGTTCCGGGCCATCGCCGGGCCCGGCAGCCCGGTCCTGGTGGAATCCCCGACCTATCCCCGGGCGTTGGCCGCCGCCCGCGCCGCGGGACTGCGGCCGGTGCCGGTCCCGCTCGACGCCGACGGCCTGCGGCCCGACCTGCTGGCCGACGCGTTCGCGATGACCGGCGCACGGCTGCTGTACTGCCAGCCGACCTACCAGAACCCGACCGGCACCGTGCTGGCGCCCGAACGCCGCCGCCAGGTCCTCGATGTGGCGCGCGCTTCGGGCGCGTTCGTGATCGAGGACGATTTCGCGCGGCACCTGGGACACGGCGGCCCGGTGCCGCGGCCACTGGTGGCCGACGACTCCGACGGCACGGTCGTCCACGTAACCTCGCTCACCAAGCCCGCGGCGCCGAGCCTGCGGATCGGGGCGCTGGTGGCCCGCGGGCCGGTGATGGAGCGCATGCGGGCGGTGCGCCTGGTCGACGACTTCTTCGTCACCCGCCCGCTCCAGGAGGCCGCGCTGGAGATGCTCAGTTCCCCGTCCTGGGACCGGCACATCAGGTCTCTCGGCGCGGCACTCAGGGAGCGGTGCGCCGTACTGACCGCCGCAATCAGCCAGGAAGTCCCCGGCGCGGCCTTGGCCGCGCCGCCCACGGGCGGACTGCACCTGTGGGTTCGCCTGCCGGCCGGCGTGGACGACACCGTGCTGACAAGCGCCGCCCGGCAACGCGGCGTCGCCGTGAGCGCCGGCAGCCGCTGCTTCGCCACCGAGCCGTCGGCGGCTCACCTGCGCATCGGGTTCGCCGCCACGGCCGACCTCGCCGAACTGACCGAAGGTGCACGCCGGCTGGGAGCCGCGCTTGCAGATCTCGGCCCCGGGCAGGAGTGAGGCGCAGGCCCACGACGAGCACCGGCCTCTGTGGAATGAGTCGCAGGAGGGACCGCCCCAGTTCTGATCTCTTACCGATAATCCGTGACGGATCGATTTTCGTTACCCTGGCCGGTATGACCGCCATGGCACCCACCCGCACCGAACCGGACCTGTCCTTCCTCCTGGACCACACCAGTCATGTGCTGCGGACGCAGATGGCCGCGCGGCTCGGTGAGATCGGGCTGACCCCGCGTATGCACTGCGTCCTCGTTCACGCCCTGGAGGAGGAGCGCACCCAGGCGCAGCTCGCCGAGATCGGGGACATGGACAAGACCACGATGGTGGTGACCGTCGACGCGCTCGAGAAGGCCGGCCTCGCCGAGCGCAGGCCGTCCAGCGCCGACCGGCGGGCGCGGATCATCGCGGTGACAGAGGAGGGGGCGAAGGTCGCCGGGGAGAGCCAGAAGATCGTCGACAGCGTTCACGAAGGCGCCCTCGGCGCCCTGCCCGACGACGAGCGCGACGCCCTGCTCCGGGCGTTGAACCGCCTGGCGACAGGGCACCTGGAGACTCCCGCAGAGGGGACTCGACCGGCCCGGCGGGCGCGCCAGAGGGGGTGAGCCGAGGGCCGCTCCGGCGGCCCTGGCAGCCCCGGAGGCCCGGGCAACTCCGGTAGTTCCGGCAATCCCGGCAGCCCTGCAGTTCCGACGGCCCCAGAAGCCCTGGAGGCCCCCTACAACCCCGGCAGCCCCGGCAGCCCCGGGAACAACCGCATACGGCTCACCCAGCCTCGATCCGTGAAAGATAGTCTGCAACAAAACTATCTGCTACGGTCTCTCCTGTTGCCTCCACCGACAGGAGAGACCCGCCGTGCCCGCCACCGCCGCACCCACCCCCGCCACATCCGCCCCGGCCCCGTCCGCCCCGGCCCCGTCCGGCTCCCGTTCCCGCCGGCTCGCCCTTGGCGTCCTGGCCACCGGGATGCTGATGACGGTCCTCGACGGCAGCATCGTGACCGTCGCCATGCCGGCCATCCAGAGCGACCTCGGCTTCACCCCTGCGGGGCTGAGCTGGGTCGTCAACGCCTACCTCATCGCCTTCGGCTCACTCCTCCTGCTCGCCGGCCGCCTCGGCGACATGATCGGCCGCAAGCGGATGTTCCTGGCGGGGACGGGGGTGTTCACCGCCGCCTCGCTGCTGGCGGGTGTCGCCGCCTCCCCCGGGGTCCTGATAGCCGCCCGCTTCCTCCAGGGTGTGGGCAGCGCGATGGCCTCCGCCGTCAGCCTCGGCATCCTCGTCACGCTCTTCACCGACCCGCGCGAACGGGCCAAGGCCATCGCCGTGTTCAGCTTCACCGGCGCGGCCGGCGCCTCGATCGGGCAGGTGCTGGGCGGCGTCCTCACCGACGCGCTCACCTGGAACTGGATCTTCTTCATCAACCTGCCCATCGGCATCGCGACCCTCCTCGTCGCCCTCCCCGCCCTGCCCGGCGACCGCGGCCTCGGCCTCTGCCTGAAGGCGGGCGCGGACACCGCCGGCGCGCTGCTCGTCACCTCCGGCCTGATGCTCGGGATCTACACGGTCGTCAAGGTCGAGGAGTACGGGGCGACTTCGGCTCACACGCTCGGCTTCGGGGCTCTCGCGCTCGTCCTGATCGCGGGCTTCCTCGCCCGGCAGGCCACGGCGAAGAACCCGCTCATGCCGCTGCGGATCTTCCGTTCGCGCAGCGTCTCCGGCGCGAACCTGGTCCAGATGCTGATGGTCGCCGCGCTCTTCTCCTTCCAGATCCTCGTCGCGCTCTACATGCAGAACGTGCTCGGCTACGGCGCCGCCAGGACCGGTCTCGCGATGCTGCCGGCGGCCGCCGTCATCGGCGCGGTGTCCCTGGGCGTCTCCGCCCGGCTCAACGCCCGCTTCGGCGAGCGCAACGTCCTCCTGACCGGCCTGGTGCTCCTCGTCGGCGTGCTCGGTCTGCTGACCCGGGTGCCCGGCCGGGCCGACCAGGCCGACTACCTCACCGACCTGCTCCCCGTGATGCTCCTCGCCGCCGGCTTCGGCCTCGCGCTGCCCGCCCTGACCTCGCTGGCCATGTCCGGCGCGAAGGAGGAGGACGCGGGCCTCGCCTCGGGCCTCTTCAACACGACCCAGCAGATCGGCATGGCGCTCGGCGTCGCGGTCCTCTCCACCCTGGCCGCCTCCCGCACCGAGTCCCTCACCGCGGCGGGCCGCCCGGCCGCCGAGGCCCTGACCAGCGGCTACCACCTGGCCTTCGCGGTCGGCGCCGGCCTCCTCGTCACCGCCCTGGCCGTCGCCCTCACGGTCCTGCGCCGCCCGGAGCGGACCCGGCGGAACGCCGCGGCCACGGCCGAGCGGGAAGCCCGCCTCGCCACTCCGTGAGCGGCCGGGACGCCACGCCACCAGGACAGATGGGACAGATGGGACAGATGAAGGCCCCGGCCGGTTTCCCGGCCGGGGCCTTCATCGTTGCGTCACGACCGGCTTCACCCCAGTGCTCCGGTGGCCTCCGAGGCGGCGGGCCTATCCGCGGTCCGAGCGCGGCTCGGCAGGGGCGGCTCCTCCCGGGGTCGTTCCGGGTTTCGTGTGGAGGACGTCGCGGGCCTGTTCCGCGGCGCGGATGATGCTCTCGCCGACGAAGTCGACGAAGCGGGCGATGTTTTCGAGGCGGGCGGCGGCCTGGGTGTCGGGGCCGAGGATGCCGACGCCCTGCCGCGCGATCTCCACGAGCTGGGCGGTGGCGCGGGCGCTGGCCATCATCGACTGGTACCAGACGTCGTCGTCGACGACGTAGCGCTCGCGGCGGCGTTCATCGCGCTCCCGGCGGACGAGGCCCTGGCTCTCGAGGAACGCGATCGCCTTGGAGATGGACGCCGGGCTGACCTGAAGGTGCTGGACGAGTTCGGCCGCGGTGAGGCTGCCGGTGTCGGTGAGGGTGAGGCAGGCCAGCACCCGGGACATCATCTTGGGCACGCCCGAGGCCATGAGGACGGTCGTGAACGTCTCCTCGTACTCGCGCACGGCTTCGGCGTCGCGCCCGTGGGCCTGCGGAGGCGCCTCCGGCCCCTGGGGCGTGCTCTGTTTGCGGCGCTGACTGCGGCGTTCGGTGGCGCGGTGGGCCAGGTCGGCGCGGTAGGCGGTGGGGCCGCCGTTGCGCATGACCTCACGCGTGATCGTCGAGGTCGGGCGGTCGAGGCGTCTGGCGATCTCCGCGTAGGCGAGGCCGTCGGCCAGTCCCAGCGCGATCTGCTGGCGGTCCTGCTGGGTGAGCCTGCCTCCCGGCATCGCGGTCTCCTTCGTTCTTTCTTCTCAGTGCCTGCGCGCCCGTCCGCCTGCCTGCCTACCTGCGTGGCTGCCTACCTGCGTGCGTGCGTATACGTGGCAGCATAGCGTTCACTTCCACTTCATTGCAACGAGCAGGCGGTTCTCGTTGCGTTAACCATGAGAGACATTGCAACGAATTTGCGGCTCTGACCTGCAGTGATGATCTTTTTGCGCAACGAGCCTGTTGAAGGCTCT
>NZ_JBAMDC010000265.1:0-9278 GCF_036961605.1 Streptomyces sp. KLMMK | reverse complement strand
GGTAGTTCAGCGCCGGGTAGTCGGTGTAGCCCTCGGCGCCCTCGCCGCCGTAGAACGTCGCGCGATCCGCGGCGTTGAACGGGCCGCCGGCCTTGAGGCGGGCGGGCAGGTCGGGGTTGGAGATGAACAGCTGCCCGTAGCTGATGATGTCGGCGGTGCCGTCCTCGACGAGCGAGAGGGCGTCCGGGCCGGTCGGGCCGTCGGTGAAGGCGTTGAGGACCAGGGCCCCGGAGAACCGCTTGCGCAGCTCCAGGGTGAGCTCGCGGATGTCGAGGCCCTCCATGATGTGCAGGTAGGCCAGGCCCAGCGGTTCGAGGGCGTCGACCAGCGCGGTGTAGGTGGCCGCGGCGTCGGGCTCCTCGATCGAGTGCAGCGGGTTCGCGGGGGAGATCCGCAGGGCGGTCCTGGCGGCCCCGATCCCGGCGACGACGGCCTTGACGGTCTCGACGGCGAAGCGGATGCGGTTCTCGACGCCGCCGCCGCCCCACTCGTCGGTGCGCCGGTTGGAGCCGGGCGCGAGGAACTGGTGGATGAGGCAGCCGTTGGCGCCGTGCAGCTCCACGCCGTCGAACCCGGCCTCGATCGCGTTGCGCGCGGCGGTGGCGTAGTCCGCGATGGTGGCGCGGACCTCCTCGCCGGTCAGCTCGCGGGGCGTGACGAAGTCCTTCATGCCCTCGGGGGTGAAGGTGCTGCCCTGGGCGGCGACCGCGGAGGGGCCGACCGGCGTCAGGCCCCCGGGCAGCAGCACCGGGTGCCCGATGCGGCCGGTGTGCATGAGCTGCGCGAAGATCCGGCCGCCCGCGGCGTGCACGGCATCGGTGACCTTGCGCCAGGCGGCGACCTGCTCGGCGCTGTGCAGGCCCGGGGTCCAGGGGTAGCCCTGGCCGACGGCGGAGGGCTGGACGCCCTCGGTGACGATCAGGCCGGCCGAGGCGCGCTGCGCGTAGTACTCGGCGGTCAGCTCGGTGGCCGTGCCGCCCTGGCCGGCGCGGCTGCGGGTCATCGGCGCCATCGCTATGCGGTTGGCGAGGCGGAGGCCGGCGAGGTCGATCGGGTCGAAAGCGGTGGTCATGGCTGTCCCCTCGATGGATCAACGGCACGTTGACCCCGCCGCCGCCCTCCCGCTGTGTCCCGGGGGCGGTGGCCAGGTCAGCCACGCCATCGCCCGCGTCGCCCGGGCCCACCGCATCACCGCCGGCAACCTGCTGCGCAGGCTCGGACTCTACGCCGGGCAGGAGCTGCTGATGATGCGGCTGTGGGAGGCCGGCCCGCAGCGCCAGGCAGAGCTGATCAAGCTGATGGGGCTCGACCCCTCGACCGTGACCCGCATGGTCCAGCGCCTGGAGCAGGCCGGCCTGGTCACCCGGGCTCCCTGCCCGGGCGACCGCCGCGCCGTCCTGGAGGGCAACCTCACGGGCTGCTGAGCGCGCGCCCCTTCCCGCACGCGCCTCTTCCCGCATGCGCCTCTCCCCGCGGCCCCTCCCGGCGCGCCTCCACCCGCATGCGCTTCTCCCCGCGTCCGCTACGGGACCGGCGGGAAGGGGACCCCGGCCAGGAGCGGCAGGAGCGTCTCCTCCTCGTAGTCGAGGTGCGCCGTCAGCTCCGCCGACATCCGCTCCAGCTCCGCGCGGAACCGCTCGGGGTCGGCGCCGGCGACGTCGGCCAGGAGGGTGCTCAGCTCCTCCTGGATGCGGGCGACCGTGCGGTGCTCGGCGCGCAGCCGGGCGAAGGCGCCGGCGAGGTGGGGGTGGTGGGCCTTCATGGCCGGGAACATGTGCCGGTCCTCGCTGACGTGGTGGAACTCCAGCGACTGGCAGAACGCGAGGCAGTGCTGGCGGATCTGCAGCCCGAGGCCCGGCGCCGGCGGCTCGCCGGGCCCCTGGTGCGCCGCCCGCGCGGCGAAGTGGGCGTCGGTCTCCTCGCGCACGTGCCGCAGCTGCGCGCGGAGCCAGACGTGCACCTCCAAGAGCTTGTCGGCGAGGGTCCTCACCGGGGCGGGGGCTACGGCCCCGGCGTCGGCCGCGGCACGCTCCAGGACCACGACCGGCAGGATGCGGGTGGTCTTCTCCTGGTACGCGCCGTATCCGGGCTCGGCATTCACCACGTGTGCGAACAGCCGGTCGCGGCGCTCCCCTTCGGCGGGCACCGCGACCGCCTCGTACTGCTCGGTGCCGATCTCCACCCGCACGACGGGGTGGGCCAGCAGGTTGTGGTACCAGTCCGGGTGCCGGGGGGCGCCGAGGTTGGACCCGACGACCATGAGCAGGCCGCCGTGGCGCACGTAGCCGAGCGGCGTGGTGCGCTCCACGCCGGACCGCGCACCGGTCGTGGTCAGCAACAGCAGGTCGCCGCCCTCGAAGGGGCCGCCGACCTTTCCGCCGCCGGCCCGGAACTCGTCGATGACGGACTGGTTGAAGGAAAACACGCTGGACATACGGGTGGGCTCTCCGAAAAGACATGCAGGACCGGCCGCGGCGATCGACCGAGCGCGGCGATCGGCGCGGGGGGTACCTGAAAGACGGGAATCCGCAGGAGGCGGAGGGAAGTGGAGGAAAATGGGGCGCACGGAGCGCCGGGGCGCGCCAACGGGCGCGCCTGCGTCAGGCTCGGCCTGAGAAGCGTGAACTCATGGGAAGACCCCTGCACAACGGGTGGTCGCCCGGCTGCCGGCCGGCCCACATCTCTTTGGCCGGCGCCACGCGCCACGCGCCCATTAGACCGACCGGGCCCGGCCCGCGTCAATGTCGAAGATCACCGACCGGGCGGACGGCCCCGGGACGACCGAGAACTACAACTGCCCGTCCGGGTACGCCTGCATCTACCCCGAGAACCAGTCGCCGCCCGTCAGCCCGTCGCACAAGTACCAGAGGTACGGGGCGCACAACCTCGTCAACCAGTACGGGATGCACTACGTCATCAACAACCAGTACGGCGGCATGGGCGCGACCGTGCGCCTGTGCACCGGCTACGGCGGCACCGGCGACTGCAGCATCACCATCACCCCGCAGGTGGGCATCCACGTGAACCTCACGCCGATCAACTCGATCGTCCTCGACCGCCCGTGAGGTGACCCGGCCGGGGCGGCGGTGAAGGGCCCGGCCCCGGTCAGCCCGCGGAGGCCACCTCCGCCGCGGCCCGTCTCGCCGCCACGAGCACCGGATCCCACACCGGCGAGAACGGCGGTGCGTACCCCAGGTCCAGGGAGGCCATCTGATCGACCGTCATGCCCGCGGTGAGGGCGACCGCCGCCACGTCGACGCGTTTCGCCGCGCCCTCGCGCCCCACGATCTGGACGCCCAGGAGGCGGCCCGTGCCGTGTTCGGCGAGCATTTTGACCGTCATGGGGCGGGCGCCGGGGTAGTAGCCGGCGCGGCTCGTCGACTCGACGGTGGCGGTCGCGTAGCGCAGGCCCTCCTCGCGCGCCTGGGACTCCAGCAGGCCGGTGCGGGCGATCTCCAGGTCGCAGACCTTGCTGACGGCCGTGCCGACCACGCCGGGGAACGTGGCGCGGCCGCCGGTCACGTTGGTGCCGATGACCTGGCCGTGCTTGTTGGCGTGGGTGCCGAGGGCGATGTGCCGGGTGCGGCCGGAGACGAGGTCGAGGACCTCGGTGCAGTCGCCGCCGGCCCAGACGTTCTCGTGCCCGCGCACTCGCATGGACCGGTCGGTCAGCAGCCCGCCGGATGCGCCCAGCGGCAGGTCCGCCGCGCGGGCCAGCGTGGTCTCGGGACGCACGCCGAGACCGAGGACGACGACGTCGGCGGGGAACTCGCCCGCGTCGGTGGCGACCGCCCGGGCCGTGCCGTCCGGGCCGGTCCGGACGGCGGTGACCTCGGTGTCCGTCACCACCTCGATGCCCATGGCGGTCATGGCGTCGCGCACGAGCTCGCCCATGTCGGGGTCCAGGGTGGCCATCGGCTGGGAGGAGCGCTCGACGACGGTCACCGCGTAACCCCGCAGGACGAGCGCCTCGGCCATCTCCACGCCGATGTACCCCGCGCCCACCACGACCGCCCGGCGGCCGGCCTCGCCGTCGTCGAGGGCGGCGACGAGCGCCCGGCCGTCGTCCAGGGTCTGCACCCCGTGCACGCCCGGCGCGTCGATGCCCTCCAGGGGCGGGCGCACCGGGCGGGCGCCGGTGGCGAGGACGAGGTGGTCGAAGCCGTGCCAGCGCTCGTCGCCCGACTCCAGGTCGCGGGCGAGGACGCGCTGCTTCTCCAGGTCGAGCCCGGTCACCTCGGTGCGCATCCGGACGTCGATGCCGCGGTCGCGGTGCTCCTGCGGCGTGCGGGCGATCAGTGCGTCCGGGCCGTCGACGACGCCGCCGGCCCAGTACGGGATGCCGCACGCGGAGTAGGACGTGAACCGGCCGCGCTCGAACGCGGTGATCTCCAGCTCGCCGGGCCCGCGGCGCCTGCGCGCCCGGGACGCGGCGGACATGCCCGCCGCGTCGCCTCCGACGACCATGATTCGCTGCACGGCCATGCGCCGCTCCTTTCCGCCTTCGTCCCGGGTCCTCAGTCTCAGCCCTTGTTCCGGGCTTCGTCGTTCAGGCTCAGTCGTTCCCGTACCGGTCCGCCCCGTAGTCCAGGAACACCGTCTCGTCCTCCCCCTGCAGCTTCACATCGAAGCGGTACGTGTTCCGCTGCCCGGGCTCCGGGCGCGCCAGCAGCGTCGCCCGCCGTTCCGGCGGCAGCGCGGACAGCAGCGGGTCCCCGGGCGGCTCGGCGACGTACACCCGGGTGAACAGGTGGTGGTCGAGCCCGCGCGCCAGGACGCACAGGGCGAGGTACGGCATGCCGCCCGGCAGCAGGGTGTGCAGCGCGTAGTGACCGTCCCGGCAGGTGGGGACGCGGGCGAAGCCGGTGAACGCCCTGCCGTCGCGGCGCAGGCTGCCCGGCGCCCCGGCGAGCGAGCCGTCCGGGGCCGCCTGCCAGAACTCCAGCAGGGCGTCGGGCACGGGCGTGCCCTCGCCGTCGTAGACGTGGCCGTGCAGGGTCACGGCCCCCGGGTGTCCCGGGGGTGCGAGGTCGCCGCCGCCGGGGAAGGGCAGCGCGGTGCCGTAGTAGGGGCCGACGGTCTGGGAGGGCGTCGGGGGCAGCATCAGCGGCCCTCCTCGGCCCAGGTGGCGGACGGGCCGTCCAGGACGATGTCCCAGCGGTAGCCGAGCGACCGGCCGGGCTCGCCCACCGCCGGGTCGAAGGCGCAGACCAGCCGGGAGCGTGCGGCCGCGTCCCTGACGGTGCGCCGGATGATGTCGGCCGGCAGGAGCGGGTCGCCGGGGAAGTACATCTGGGTCACCAGGCGCTGGGTGAACGCCGTGCCGAAGAGGGAGAAGTGCAGGTGCGAGGCGCGCCAGTGCTCCTGCGGGCCGCCCAGCGGGTAGGCGCCGGGCCGGACGGTGACGAAGCGGTAGCGGCCGTCGTCGTCGGTGAGGCAGCGGCCCGCGCCGGTGAAGTTGGGGTCGAGCGGGGCGGGGTGGCGGTCGAGCGGGTGGGCGTAGCGGCCCGCGGCGTTGGCCTGCCACACCTCCACGAGCTGGCCGCGCACCGGCCGCCCGCGGCGGTCCGTGACCCGCCCGCCGACGGTGATGCGCTCGCCGATCGGCTCGCCGCGGTGCTGCCGGGTGAGGTCGTGGTCGAGGGGGCCGACGTCGGCCGCTCCGAAGACCGGGCCGGTCAGCTCGACGGTGTCCGGCGGGGGCCGCAGCGGCACGGGCACGCGGACGGCCGGCCTGAGGGGCGGACGGAGGGCGGCGGCGCGTGCGGCGGCGGAGAGGGTGTCGTCGGGGTCCGTACGGCGTATCCGTTCCTGTGCGGGTTCAGAGAGGGCCATGGGATCGATCTACCCCGCGCCGCCCGCGGTGATCCCGGCCGGCCCGCCGCCGGGTCAGATCAGCGGGGCGCCCGCATAGTTCTCGGCCAGTTCCGCGGCGGCCGCCGTGGGCCCGGTGAGCCGGCGCAGCCGGGTGAGCTGCATGGCGCGGTCGTAGGCGTCGGCGCCCGGCGGGGTGTGCAGCAGCGTCGTCATCTCGTGCGAGAAGGCCTGGGCCTGCCACACCCGGCGCAGACAGTTGTCCGAATACCGGTCGATGAGGGAGGTCGAGCCGCTGCGGTGCCAGTGGGTGAACGCCCGGGCCATCGTGACGACGTCCCCGAAGGCCAGGTTGAGGCCCTTGGCGGCGCTCGGCGGCACGATGTGCGCCGCGTCCCCGGCGAGCAGCAGCCGCCCGTGGCGCATGGGTTCGATGACCTGGCTGCGCAGGCCGCTCACGGACTTGGTGAGGACGGGGCCGCGCCGCAGCCGCCAGCTGCCCGCGGCCAGCCGGACGTCGAGCTCGTCCCAGATGCGGTCGTCCGGCCAGTCGCCCGGGGAGGTGCCGTTGGGCACCTGGATATAGAGGCGGGAGAGGGCGGGGGTGCGCATGCTGTGCAGCGCGAAGCCCCGCTCGTGGCCGGCGAGCAGCAGCTCGTCGCTGGAGGGCGCGACGTCCGCGAGGATGCCGAGCCAGGAGTACGGGTACGTGCGCGTGTGCAGCCGGACCGCGCCCGGGGGCAGGGAGCGCCGGGAGGCCCCGTACGAGCCGTCGCAGCCGGCCACGTACTCGCACTCCAGCGTCCGCTCCGGACCGCCCGGGCCACCCGGACCGCCTGCCCCGTCCGCCCTGCCTGCCCCGCCCGGCTCCTGCGTGACGAAGCGGATCAGCGGCTGCTCCCCGTCGGTCTTCTCCACGGCCACCACCCGCGCGCCGAACAGCAGCGGCGGGCCGTCCGCCAGCTGAAGGGCGATCAGGTCCTTGACGACCTCGGTCTGCGGGTAGAGCGTCACGGTCCGGCCGCCGGTCAGGGAGGGCAGGTCCACCCGGTGCGCCTCGCCTTCGAAGCGCAGCTCGAAGCCGCGGTGGACCAGGCCCTCGCGGTCCAGCCGGTCGCCCGCGCCGCACTCCCGCAGGACGTCCGCCGCGCCCTGCTCCAGCATCCCGGCGCGCTGGCGCCGCTCCACGTACGCCCGGTCGCGGGCCTCCAGGACGACGCAGTCCACTCCGGCCCGGTGCAGCAGCCGGGCGAGCAGCAGGCCGGCGGGACCGGCTCCGATGATGGCGACGGTGGTACGCATGGGCGGGCAACCTCCCCGGAGAGCGAGCGCCGTACGGACCCCGGCGTGCGCGCTCCTGCGGGCCGGCGGCCTCAGCGTTCGAGGACCAGCGCCTGCCCCTGCCCGACGCCGATGCACAGCGCGGCCAGCCCCGTGCCCGAGCCCGCCGCGGCGAGCTGATGGGCCACGGCCCCCGCGAGGCGCGCACCGGAGCATCCGAGCGGGTGGCCGATGGCGATCGCGCCGCCGCGGGGGTTGACGATCCCGGGGTCGAGGTCCGGCCACTCCGCGAAGCATCCCAGGACCTGGGCCGCATAGGCCTCGTTGAGCTCGAAATATGTCACGTCCGCCAGCGAGCGCCCGGCCTTGGCGAGGGCCCGCCGCACGGCCTCCACCGGCCCGAGCCCGTAGAGGTCCGGCTCCA
Source organism: Streptomyces sp. KLMMK (assembly GCF_036961605.1). Taxonomy (NCBI): domain Bacteria; kingdom Bacillati; phylum Actinomycetota; class Actinomycetes; order Kitasatosporales; family Streptomycetaceae; genus Streptomyces; species Streptomyces sp. KLMMK. Next base: position 1,759 of record NZ_JBAMDC010000265.1, on the reverse strand, counting down.
GCGCGGTGACGGCCGAGGCCCGTACGCGCGCGAGCGGCTCGCGGCCCGTGCGCCGCAGCCCCTCCTCGTCGCACAGCAGCACCGCCGCCGCGCCGTCGTTGAGCGGCGAGGCGTTGCCGGCGGTGACGGTGCCGCCGTCCTTGCGGAAGGCCGGCTTCAGGCGGGCGAGGGCCTCCATGGAGGTGTTGTCGCGGATGGTCTCGTCGCGGGGGAGCTCCACGCCCGGCACCGGGACGACCTCCGCGGCGTAGGCGCCCTCCGCCCAGGCCCGCGCGGCCTTGCGGTGGCTGGCGAGCGCGTAGGCGTCCTGCTGCTCGCGGGTGATGCCGTACTTGTCGGCGATCAGCTCGGCGCCCTCGCCCAGCGACGTCGTCCACCGCTCGGGCATGGCCGGGTTGGTCATCCGCCAGCCCAGCGTGGTCGAGTACAGCTCCTGGTGGGCCGCGGGGAAGGCCCGCTCGGGCTTCGGCATGACGTAGGGCGCGCGGGTCATGGACTCCACGCCGCCCGCCACCACGACCGAGGCGTCGCCGAGCGCGATCGCACGGTAGGCGTGGACGACGGCCTCCAGGCCCGAGGCGCACAGCCGGTTGACCGTCAGGCCCGGCACCGTCACCGGCAGGCCGGACAGCAGGACGGCCATCCGGGCCACGTTGCGGTTCTCCTCGCCGGCGCCGTTGGCGTTGCCGAAGACCACGTCGTCGATCAGGGCGGGGTCGAGGGCGGGGCTGCGGCCGACGACGGAGCGCACCACGTGCGCCGCAAGGTCGTCGGGCCGGACGGAGGCGAGGGCGCCGCCGTACTTGCCGACCGGGGTGCGCACGGCGTCGACGACGTACACGTCCCGGATGCGGTCGTTCATGGCTGCTCCTCCCGCGGCGCCCCACCACCGGGGTCCGCCCTGTGAACTGGTGTTCATGGTCGGCCGCAGCCGAGTCTTCGGGCTGCGGCAGTCCGCTGTCAATGGGTAACCGCCCGACCGTTCGGACGGGAGCCTTGTGCACGGCCCGGCCGCCGGTCCGAGCAGAGCCGTTTGAGAGAGTGGTGCCATGAGCGCAGCGGACATTTCGGCGGACCGTTCACGGCGGCACGCGGCCGTCGTCGGCGGGGGGATCTCGGGGCTCGCAGCGGCCCTGCGGCTGGCACGGGCGGGCGTCCGCGTCACGCTGCTGGAGAGCGAGGGCCGCGTCGGCGGCAAGCTGCACGCCGGCGAGATCGCGGGCATGCCCGTGGACCTCGGCGCCGAATCCGTGCTGGCCCGCCGCCCCGAAGCCGTGGAGCTCGCCCGCGCCGCCGGCCTCGGCGACCAGCTGCAGCCGCCCGCCGCCACCGCGATGCTGTGGACCCGCGGCGAGCTGCGCCCCCTGCCCACCGGGCACACCATGGGCGTCCCCGGCGACCTCGCCCCGCTGGCCGCCGCCGGCATCCTCTCCGCCGACGGGCTCGCCCGCGTCGCCCGGGACGCCGAGCTGCCGCACAGCGACCCCGGCGAGGACGTCGCCATCGGCGCCTACATCGCCGAACGCATGGGCCGCGAGGTCGTCGACCGGCTGGTCGAGCCGCTCCTGGGCGGCGTCTACGCGGGCGACGCCTACCGCATCTCGATGCGGGCGGCCGTACCGCCGCTCTTCGAGGCCGCCCGCACCCACCGCTCGCTCGGCGAGGGCGTGCGGGAGCTGCAGGAGCGCGCCGCCGCCCGGCAGCAGACCGGGCCGGTCTTCATGGGCATCGAGGGCGGCATCGGCCGGCTGCCGCTCGC
>NZ_JBAMDC010000264.1:0-9277 GCF_036961605.1 Streptomyces sp. KLMMK | reverse complement strand
AGCCGCCCAGCCGCCCGTACAGCCGGGCCTCGTCGGCGAGTTCACCCCGCGTCAGGCGCAGCTCCAGGGCCCGCCCGTACCAGTCGACGGCCCGCTGCCAGTCCCCCAGCTCGTGGTACGAGGCGGCGATGGACTCCAGGGAGCGGCTGATCGCGTACGGGTCACCCGCCTGCCGCGCCGCGTCCAGCGCCTCCCGGTAGCGGCCCAGGGCGGTCGGGACCCGGCCGGCCCGGGCGTCCAGGTCGCCCAGGTTCAGCAGGGCGGCCGCCTTCTCCAGCGGCATCTCGCAGCGCTGCGCCACGTCCAGGACGAGCTGGTGGAGGCCGTAGAGCTCCGGGCCCGCCTCCTCGGCGCCGAAATGGGCCGTCAGGGCCCGGGTCAGCGCGGACACCAGCCGCCGGGCGAGGGTGTCGAGGCGCCCGTCCTGCACGGCCAGCCGGGCGGCCGCCAGCAGCGCCGGCAGCCGGCGGCGCAGCCACTCGGCGGCGGCCTGCGGCGAGGCGAACCGCAGGGGCCTGGGCAGCTCCGCCAGCCGCTTGCGGGTCAGCGGGTCGTCGGTGCGGGTGGCCGCCCGGCACGAATGCAGCTGACGGACCGTCCGCTCCAGCATCCGCGCCCGGGCCAGCTCGATCTCGGCCGGGCGCTCCTGGGCCGCCATCAGCTCCCGCAGCAGCGCCGTGAGGCAGCCCGGCACCCGGTACTGCGGGGACAGCGAGCCGGAGGGCGGCTCGGCCCGCAGCAGGCCGCGGGCCTCGAAGTCCTCCAGGGCCGTCTGCGCGGCGGCCACCGAGCAGCCGGCCAGCGCGGAGGCGGTGTGGGCGTCGACGGCGCCGGCCGGGGCCAGCGCGAGCAGCCGCAGGATGCGGGCGGAGGGCGCGGGCAGCGCCTCGTGGGCGAGCCGGAAGGCACGGGACAGCGAGCGGCCCGCGACGTCGAGGTTGTCGCCGGACGGCAGCTCCCGCAGCCGGGTGACCGCGTCGACCACGGACAGCTTGGGCAGGGCGGCGAGCCAGCCGCCCACCAGGACGAGCGCCGCGGGCTGGCCGGCGCACTCCTCCACCACCGCCTGCGCGGCGGCCGGGTCGCACGTGATGCGCGTGGGGCCCGCGTAGCGCTCCAGGAGCTCGACGCCCGAGGCGGTGTCGAGGCCGCCCAGGGTGCAGGGCCGCACGTCGGGCACCCCGGTCAGCGGGCCCCGCGAGACGGCCACCACCAGGCACTCGGACTTGTCCGGCAGCAGCGGGTCCACCTGCTCGGCGCCCGCGGCGTCGTCGAGCACCAGCAGCGCCCGGCGGCCGCGGAGGACGGCGCGCACCGCCTGCGTCAGCTCGTCCTCCTCCGCGCCCGGGGGGACGGGCTCGCCGAGCGCGGCGAGCAGCGCACGGGCGGTCCGCTCGGTGGGGACGGGCGAGCCGTCGGTCTCGGTGAGCCGGGCGCGCAGCACGCCGTCGGGATAGCGGCCGGCGAGCTGCCCGGCGAGCTCCTCGGCCAGGGCCGTACGGCCGGAGCCGGGCCGTCCGGCGATGAGCAGGACCCGGCCGCGCCCGCTCTTGCGGCCGGCGAGGGTGTCCAGGCCCGCGCGCACGATATCGGCGCGCAGCTCCTCCAGCTCCCGGCGGCGCCCGACGAACCCCGGCAGCGCGAAGGCCGCCGCGCGGGCCGGGGCGCCCGTCGCCGGAACGGACAGCCGCCGCCCCGGCGGCACCGCCGCCATCCCGCCGCCGGTCTCCACCGCCCGCTCCGCCACGGGGCACACTCCCGTCCACCTGCCACGCACGAGCCCGCCGCGGCCGCGGTCGAGCACGCGACGAGCCTAGTTCACGGCCCGGCACGACCCGGTGAATCCCCACCGGCCCCACAGAAGATCACCTATTCGGTTCTGATGATCGTCGGACAGGCTCCCTACCGCCGCCACGGGTGTGTCCACCTGCCGCGACGGCGCTGCACCGCCACGGCGGGAGTCCGGCGCAATCCGCGACGGCCGGGGCCGCCGCACGGATCCGCCGGAAGGGCACTACGCCTCGAAGGGCCGCGCGGGCCACGGCGCGTCCGCCGGGCGGAGGGCGTCCAGGCCGTCGCCGGCCAGGGCCGCCGTGAGCGAGAGGGCGCCGACGACCAGGCAGTTGTTGTGCAGCTCGCCCGCGAGGACGCCGCGCACCAGCTCCTGGAGCGGCACCCGGGCCAGCTCCATGTCGAGCTCCTCGTGCTCGACCTCGAAGCGCTCGCCCTCGACGTCGGAGATGTCACGGGCCAGGAAGATCCGCACGGCCTCGTCGCAGCCGCCGGGGGTGGTGTAGACGTCGGTCAGCACCCGCCAGTCCTCGGCCTTGACGTGGGCCTCCTCGTACAGCTCGCGCTGGGCGGCGTGCAGCGGGTTCTCGCCGGGCACGTCGAGCAGGCCCGCGGGGATCTCCCACAGCTTCTGCCGGATGGGGTGGCGGTACTGGTTGATGACCAGCACGCGGCCCTCCTCGTCCAGGGCGAGGACGGCGACGGAGCCCGGGTGCACCTGGTAGTCGCGCGTGACGACGGTTCCGTCGGGCATCTCCACCGAGTCCGTGCGGACGCTGGTCTTGTTGCCGGTGAACGGGGTCTGTGTGGCGGTGACCGGCCACTCGGCGGCGGTGTCCTTGATACCCATATACGTCCTCCAGAAATGCGGAAACCGGGGTGAGGGCCTCCGTGCGGAAACCTTCACCCCGGTCAACCGTATAGGTCAGCCCTGCTGACGCTCGACGGCCGCCTTCACCAGGCCCGCGAAGAGCGGGTGCGGGCGGGTGGGACGGGAGCGCAGCTCCGGGTGGGCCTGGGTGGCCACGAGGTAGGGGTGCACCTCGCGGGGGTACTCGACGTACTCCACCAGCTTGTTGTCCGGGGAGGTGCCCGAGAAGAGCAGGCCGGCCTTCTCCAGCTCGGCGCGGTAGGAGTTGTTCACCTCGTAGCGGTGACGGTGGCGCTCCTCCACGTAGGGCTGGTCGTCGTAGACCTCGCGGACGATGGAGCCCTCGGCGAGCTTGGCCGGGTACATGCCCAGGCGCATCGTTCCGCCCATGTCGCCCTCGCCGGCGACGATGTCCAGCTGCTCGGCCATCGTGGAGATGACGGGGTTGGCGGTGGCCGGGTCGAACTCGGTGGAGTTCGCGCCCTCGATGCCGGCCAGGTTGCGGGCGGCCTCGATGACCACGCACTGCAGGCCCAGGCACAGGCCCAGCAGCGGCACCTTGTTCTCGCGGGCGTAGGTGATCGCGCCGACCTTGCCGTTCACGCCGCGGTCGCCGAAGCCGCCGGGGACGCAGATGGCGTCGACGTCGCCGAGCTGGGCGGCGGCGCCGGCCGGGGTCTTGCAGTCGTCGGAGGCGACCCACTTGACCTTGACCTTGGCGCGGTTGGCGAAGCCGCCCGCGCGGATGGCCTCGGTCACCGACAGGTAGGCGTCGGGCAGGTCGATGTACTTGCCGACCAGCGCGACCGTGACCTCGTGGGAGGGGTTGTGGACGCGGTCCAGCAGGTCCTCCCACTGGGTCCAGTTCACGTCGCGGAAGGGCAGGTCCAGCTTGCGCACCACGTAGGCGTCCAGGCCCTCGGTGTGCAGGACCTTCGGGATGTCGTAGATCGACGGGGCGTCGATGGCGGCGACCACGGCGGCCTCGTCGACGTCGCACATCAGCGAGATCTTGCGCTTGATGGCGGTGGGGACCTCGCGGTCGGCGCGCAGCACGATCGCGTCGGGCTGGATGCCGATGTTGCGCAGGGCGGCCACCGAGTGCTGGGTGGGCTTGGTCTTCAGCTCGCCCGAGGGGCCGATGTAGGGCAGGAGGGAGATGTGGACGACGAAGACGTTGTCCCGGCCGACCTCGTGGCGGACCTGACGGACCGTCTCCAGGAACGGCAGCGACTCGATGTCGCCCACCGTGCCGCCGACCTCGGTGATCACGACGTCGACGTCGTCGGTCGCCATCCGGCGGATGCGGTGCTTGATCTCGTTGGTGATGTGCGGGATGACCTGCACGGTGTCGCCCAGGTACTCGCCGCGCCGCTCCTTGGCGATCACCGAGGAGTACACCTGGCCGGTGGTGACGTTCGCCGAACCGTCGAGGTCGACGTCCAGGAAGCGCTCGTAGTGACCGATGTCCAGGTCGGTCTCGGCGCCGTCGTTGGTGACAAACACCTCACCGTGCTGGAAGGGGTTCATCGTGCCCGGGTCTACGTTGAGGTAGGGGTCGAGCTTCTGCATCGTGACCCGCAGTCCCCGGGCCTTGAGCAGCGCGCCCAGGCTGGAGGCCGTCAGTCCCTTGCCGAGCGAGGAGGCGACACCCCCCGTGACGAAGAGGTGCTTGGTCGTCGTGGGCTTAGCGGCAATGGCCAAAGGGGGGCTCCCGTGGTCGCGAGTGGAGGGTGCGTACCGGCGCTCACCCGGAGTTTTCGGGGGTGCCGTCGCTGCGGTTGGGGGGTCTTGCGCCCACCGGTCCACGGGGTACCAGGGTATCAGCGCCCCGGCCCGGCCGCGCCCGCCGACGCGTCCGGGCGCCCTGTGTGGCCCTGCGTGGCGGCCCTGTCACAGGCCACCCATTCGGCTCAGATTCGTCCTCCAACCGTCGCGCGTCGCACCAACTCGGCGTCGTATCCTGCTCGGACACATGCAGCGAGCCGGCCGGCACGGCATCATCCCGCCCTCCCCCAGCCACCTCCCCACAGCTACCGCTGGAGGTGCTCCCAAGGGAGACGCACCATTCCGGAACAGAGCTCGTCTAAAGATCGCTTGACCGCAAGAGGGACCCCTGCCGGGGTCATGTGGCGCCGTTCGACTGGAGATGACGTGGCCGGGCGTATCGAGGATTACGCACTCATCGGCGATATGCAGACCGCCGCCCTTGTCTGCCGGGACGGTACGGCCGACTGGCTGTGCCTGCCCCGATTCGATTCCCATGCCGCGTTCGCCGGTCTGCTCGGCACGGAGGAACACGGCTTCTGGCGGGTCGGCCCCGCGCACCCCTCGGGTGCGGCCCCGCCGCCCGCGGACCGCCGCCGGTACCGGGGGGACTCCCTCGTGCTCGAATCCGAGTGGGACACCCCGCGCGGCACGGTCCGCGTGATCGACTTCATGCCGCCGCGCGACGGCGCGCCCCAGCTGATCCGGATCGTGGAGGGCGTCAGCGGGCGGGTGCCCATGCGCTCCGCGCTGCGCATGCGCTTCTCGTACGGGCGGGTCGTGCCCTGGGTGCACAAGGTCGGCGACCGCACGGTGGCCGTCGCCGGCCCCGACTCGGTGTGGCTCGACACCACCGCCGACACCTTCGGCAAGGACCTCACCACGTACGCGGACTTCACCGTCTCCCCCGGTGAGCGCGTCGCCTTCACCATCAGCTGGCAGCCCTCGCACGGCGAGCCGCCCGCCCTGCCCGACCCGGAGGGCTCGCTGGAGGCCACCGAGGACTTCTGGCGCGAGTGGGTCGAGCACTGTACGTACCACGGGCCCTACCGGGACGCCGTGGTCCGCTCGCTGATCACGCTGAAGGCCCTCACCTACGCGCCGACCGGCGGGATCGTGGCCGCGCCCACCACCTCCCTGCCGGAGGAGATCGGCGGCGTCCGCAACTGGGACTACCGCTACACCTGGCTGCGCGACGCGGCGATCACCCTCTCCTCCCTGCTGCGCACCGGCTACCGCGAGGAGGCCCGCGCCTGGCGCGAGTGGCTGCTGCGCGCGGTCGCGGGCGACCCGGAGAACCTGCAGATCATGTACGGCATCGCCGGAGAGCGCGAGCTGGGCGAGGCCGAGCTGCCGTGGCTGCCCGGCTACGAGAACTCCAAGCCCGTCCGGGTCGGCAACGGCGCGGCCGACCAGCTCCAGCTGGACGTCTACGGCGAGGTCACCGAGGCCCTCCACCTGGCCCATATGACGGGCCTCGCCCGCAACGACTACGCCTCGCTGCTGCAGCTGCGCCTGATCGGCTACCTCGAGGACCACTGGAACGAGCCGGACGAGGGCATCTGGGAGGTGCGCGGCCCGCGCCGCCACTTCGTGCACTCCAAGGTGATGGCCTGGGTGGCCGTCGACCGCACCATCAAGCTCATCGAGTCCGGCGACGTGGACGGACCCCTGGAGCGTTGGCGCGAGCTGCGCGACGACATCCACCGGGACGTGTGCGAGAAGGGGTACGACAAGGAGCGCAACACCTTCACCCAGTCCTACGGGTCGAAGGAGCTGGACGCCTCCTTGCTGCTCATCCCGCAGATGGGCTTCCTGCCGCCCGACGACAAGCGCGTGATCGGCACGATCGAGGCGATCCAGCGCGAGCTGTCGACGCCGGACGGCTTCGTGCTGCGCTACCCCACCGCGGGCGAGGAGGCCGGGGTGGACGGCCTGGAGGGCGACGAGGGTGCCTTCCTCGCCTGCTCCTTCTGGCTCGCGGACGACCTGGCCATGATCGGCCGGGTCGACGAGGCGCGGCAGCTGTTCGAAAAGCTGCTGGGGCTCCGCAACGACCTGGGTCTGCTGGCGGAGGAGTGGGACCCGCGGCTGCAGCGCCAGGTGGGGAACTTCCCGCAGGCGTTCAGCCACGTGCCGCTGATCGACACGGCGCTGCGCCTGACGGCGTCCAGCGCGTTCGGGGGTTAGGGGCGGCCTTCGAGGTTCGCCCCTCGCACAGGCGGTTCTGCACCGCCGGTCTCCGCCGCAGTGGCTGATCGCCGCTGCGGCGGGCACAAAGCCGGGCTCTGCGCCCGCAGCCGGGCCGAACGCACTGGTCAGCGCTTCCGCAAGGCGAAGTACAGGGCGCAGCCACTGACCGGGAGGACCAGGACGGCCGCGGCGGCGTTCAGGCCGCCGTAGCCGCTCACGGCGACGAACGCCCCGGAGAGCGCTCCTCCGGCCGCCCCGACGAGTCCCATCAGCATGTCGGACGCACCCTGCACCTCGGCCCGGTGCGCGGCGTCCACCGATTCGCTCAGCAGCGTGGACGCCGCGACCGTCGCGCACGACCATCCGACGCCCAGCAGGAACAGCCCGGCCGTGACGGCCCACCGCCGGTCCCCGGCGGTGCCCGCGAGGAGCGTCGCGGCCACGTAGACCACCTGCCCGGCCAGGATGACCGGTACCCTGCCGAACCGATCCGCCGCCCGGCCCACCAGAGGCGAGAACGCGTACATGCCTGCGATGTGCAGGCTGATGGTGAAGCCGACGACGCTCAGTGATGCCCCGTGGTGAGCGAGGTGCACCGGCGTCATCGTCATCACCGACACCATCACGGCATGGCCCAGGACCAGGGCAATCAGGCCCGTCAGCGCCGAGGGTGATGCGGCGACGTGGCGCAGGGCGCCGCTCATTCGGGTAAGGAAGCGGGCGCCTCGCCCGGTCGTTTCGCCCGGGTTCAGACGGGCCGCGAGCAGCATCGGGTCCGGGCGCAGCCGGGTGTGGATGAGGGCCCAGCCGAGGAGGTAGGCCACGCCCGAGAAGACGAAGGCGCCCGCCTCCTCGGGCAGCTGCAGCGCACGGGCGACGGCGGCTCCCGGACCGCTCAGGTTGGGGCCGAGGACGGCGCCGACCGTCACCGACCAGACGACCAGGGAGAGGGCGCGGGCCCGTCCGCCGTCCTCCGCGAGGTCGGTCGCCGCGAACCGGGACTGCAGGTTGGCCGCCGTGCCCGCGCCGACGAGGAGGAGGCCCAGGAACGCGAGGGGTATCCAGCCGAGCGGGGCCGCCACCAGGACGACCAGCGAACCCGCGGCGGCGATCAGCACGCCGGTGCCGAGCCCGGCGCGGCGGCCGCGGGACCGGGAGAGCGCCGCCAGGGGGACGGACAGCGCCGCGGCGCCGAGGGTGACCAGGGTGGTGGCGAAGCCGGCAGCGGCCTGGGAGCCGGTGAGCCGCTCCACGAGCAGGCTCCCGGACGAGATCACGGCGCCCATGCCGACCCCGATGAAGATCTGGGCGGCCATGAGGACGCTGACCGTACGGTGCTGGACGGCGGCGCGGTCGGGCAGGGCGGCGGCGTCCCGGCCCGGATCCGGGGATAAGCCGGAGGGGGCGGACTCGGGGCTCTCGGGCACGGCGGTCATGCGGGACAGGGTAGGTGCGGCGCGGGGCGGTGCCTACGGCGGCGGCCGTGCAGCCCGCCCGCCACCGTGCGGCCTCGGGCCCACGCCGAGGGCCCGCCCGGGCAAGAACCTCCCGCCCGCGACGGCCGACAGCCGCCGCGACCTGGGCGGCGGTGCCGGACCCGCCGCAGGGCGCGTCTGACAACCGGGCCGGACGGCCGTTAGGTTCCGGGCATGGAACACACCCCGCAGGGCACCATCACCGTGGCGCGGGCCCTCGCGCTGCCCACCCTGCGCAAAGGCCTCCCCGAGGTGCTCGCGGCGGGCGACCGGCTCGACCGGCCGGTCCGCTGGGTGCACGCCGGCGAGGCCCCGAACATCGCCGCGCTGCTCAAGGGCGGCGAGCTGCTGCTGACCACCGGGCTGGGGCTGGGCAGCCGCCCCGCCGAGCAGCGCGCCTTCGTGCGCGGGCTGGCGGAGCGGGACATCGCGGCGCTGGTGGTCGAGCTGGGCGCGCGCTTCACGACACTGCCGGCCGCGGTGGTGGACACGGCCCGCTCCTGCGGGCTGCCGCTGGTGCAGCTGCACCGGGAGGTGCCGTTCGTCGCGGTGACGGAGGAGATCCACACCGAGCTGGTCAACGAGCACTACGCGCTGCTGCGGCGCGCCGAGGAGGTGCACCGGCGGTGCACGGAGGTGCTGCTGGGCGGCGGCGGGGTGCCGGAGGTGCTGCGGCTGTTCGCGGGCTTCGCGGGCAACCCCGTGTTCCTGGGGGCGCCGGACGGCCGGCTGCTGTACGCGGCGGGGCCCGAGGGCGCCTCCGGCGGGTCGGATCCGCTGCAGGTGTGGGAGGGGCTGCGGTCGGCGGAAATGGCCGGGGCGGTCGTCACCGACATTCCCGGGACCGGTCCCGGGCCGGGCACGGTGCGGGCCCGGCTGACCGTCCTGCCGGTGGACGGCCCGCTGGCGCCCGTGCACCGGATCGCCGCGGACCGTACGGCCGGGCTGCTCGCGGTCGTCCTGCTGCAGGCCCGCCAGGAGGAGGAGCTGGCCGCGCGCGGGCGCGGCGACTTCCTCTCCGACCTCGCCGAGGAGCGGGTGTCCGCGGCGGACGCGCCCGCGCAGGCCCGGGTGCTGGGCTTCAAGCCGGGGCCGGGCCCGCTGCTGCCGCTCGTGATGCGCCCGGCCACCGATCTCGCGCCGGCGGACTGCCGGGCCGCCCTGGCCTGCGCGGTGCAGG
>NZ_JBAMDC010000263.1:0-9279 GCF_036961605.1 Streptomyces sp. KLMMK | reverse complement strand
CCCGCCAGTGGGTGCACGCCCTCGCCTTCCACCCCGACGGCAGACGGCTGGCCACCGGGTCCCGCAACCGGGTCAGGGTCTGGGACGCCCTGACCGGCAACCGCATATGGGAGCAGCCGGTGGGCGGCTGGCTCTCGTCCGTCTTCGCCGCGGCGTTCAGCCCCGGCGGCCGCCGCCTGGTCACCGGGGGCGCCGACAACACCGTGCGCATCTGGGCCTCCTCCAACGGCGAGGAGCTGCTGCGCCTGCGCCACGACCACGTCGTCTTCGGCGTGGCCTTCAGCCCCGACGGCTTCCGCGTCGCCTCCGCCTCCGCCGACCGCACCGTCCGGCTCTGGGACTCCACCAGCGGCGACCCGATGCTGCGCATCACCCACGACCAGGTCGTGACCGACGTCGCCTTCAGCCCGGACGGCACGCGCCTCGCCTCCGCCTCGGCCGACCGCTCCGTACGGCTGTGGTCGCTCGGCGGCGACGCACTGCTGCGCCTGCGCCACGACCACGCGGTCAAGGCCGTCGCGTTCAGCCCCGACGGCGGCCGGCTGGCGACGGCCGGTGACGACGGCTGCGTCCGCGTGTGGGACGCCGGCAGCGGCCATCAGCTCCTGCTCGTGCGGCACGGGGACGCCGTGAAGGACGTGGCTTTCAGCCCCGGCGGCCACTGGCTCGCCACGGCCTCCGCGGACCGCACGGCGGGCGTGTGGGCCGTCGCGGACGGCACCCGCGCGCTGCGCGTGCAGCACCACCACACCGTCTTCTGCGTGGCGTTCGGCCCGGACGGCGGCTGGCTGGCCAGCGGCAGCGAGGACAAGACGGTGAAGCTGACGCCGGTGCCGGAAGAACGCGGATGAGCCCGGCGGGGAGGCCGCCGGGCTCATCGCAGGGGACCGGCGCAGGGGGGCCGGTCCGGGGGATCAGCGCGGTGCGGTGCAGATCGCGACCGCTCTGATCGATTCGGTGGCGCCTCCCACGGGGTTGGTGTTCGTGCCGCGGATCACCCAGCCGTTGCCCTCCTGGAAGGAGTCGGTGAAGAAGATGTGGATGCCGCTGGTCTTCCCGCCGCCGCCGCTGGGCACCCGGCCGGCCGGGCAGGCCACGAAGGTGCGGCCGTTGGCCTGCGGCGCCACGTTCAAGGCCGTGCCCTCCACCTGGTCGAAGCCGCCGATCTCCGGACCGTCCTCGGCGAACTCCTTGGCCTTGTCCGCGGCGGCGACGGGCTTGTCGTCGGCGGCGTTCTCCGCCGAGGCGGTGGTGACCAGGCCGCCGGTGAGGGCCGCGACCGCCGCCATGGCGAGGATGATGGTGCGCTTCATGCCGACCTCCTGTGCCGTGAAGCTGGGGGCTGCTTCCCGAGGGATGCGGAAGCTCCGGATCCACAAGCTACGGAGGAAGGGGTGATCGAGTGCAGGGAGCGATGGTGGGTACCGCGGGGGCGCGCGGAAGTGCAGCCGCATCTGTGGAATGGCTGACGTCCGGGAGCGGTGGGGCGCCCGGTGCGCCTGGGTCAACTGCTTTTGGCGGAGGCCGGTTTCCGGGGCACGGCTCCTGCATCGATGCGCCCTGAAAGTAACCCCCACGCCCCTCGTGTGGTGGATGCCCTGCTTGTCCGCTTCGCGGGCACTCTGAACCCTCCAGCGCGTGCCCGTCAGGCGGCATCAGGCAAAAGGGGGCTCCCATGCCCGACCCCATCACGATCAGCATCGAACCGTACCAGGAGGGCACGGCGACGGCCGCGTCCCTCGCCGGTGACCTCATCGGCCTGCCCGCCGTCCGCGAGCGCATCGCCGGACCCCGGACGGCCGTCGCCGACTTCCGGCTCCTGGAGAAGGACGCCGGCGCCGACGCGCCGTTCCGGGCCGTCGTCCACGACCCGGACGCCTACCGCTCGGTCGAGGTCACCGGGCGGCTGGGCGACCTGGCCGGAGCGGCCGTGCGCTCGGTGTGCTTCCAGCCGCTGCCCGGCCGCGAGGAGTTCGACCGGGCGGTCGAAGCGGTGCGCGCCCACGCCGAGTTCGGGCCGCAGCTGGCGGCCGACGGCGCGCTCGCGTACCGGCCCATGCCGCCGCTCGCCGACGTCACCCACGCCGACGGAACCGTGGACCGCGTCGTCACCGTCGGCCTGCGCACTCCCGGCAGCGACGTCAAGCACCGCATCGTCGGCGTGCGCACGAAGGACGGCACGGTGATCCCCGCCCCCGAGGGGGTCTCCGCCCCCTCCGCCCTGGACTGCGTGACCATCCCGCCCGCCGACAACTGCCCCGACCCGTCCGGCGGTCCGCGTGCCGTCCGCGTCCGGGTGCGCCGCGGGACCACCGAGCTGTGGAACCTGGTCGTCAACCGGCCCAGGACCTCCTCCGGTGTCAACGGCTCCGGCGCGGAGCTGCGATTCGTCGACCACAAGGGCGAGCGCGTCCTCTACCAGGCCCACGCGCCGATCCTCAACGTGCGCTACACGAACGACCGGTGCGGCCCCTTCCGTGACTGGGCGAACGAGGAGGTCTGCTTCGACGCGACGGGCTCCGACCCGGTCGGCCCGGGCTACCGCCTGTGCACCTCGGCGCCGCGCACGATCCTCGACACCCACAGCGACCAGGGCAACTTCCGCGGCGTCGCGTTCTTCCACGACGGCTCCGCGCTCCGCATCGTCAGCGAACTCGCCGCCGGCTGGTACCGCTACGTCACCGAGTGGCGGCTCGCCGACGACGGGACGATCCTGCCGCGCTTCGGCTTCTCCGCCGTCACCAACCCGTGCACCTGCCTGGCCCACACCCACCACGTGTACTGGCGGCTGGACCTGGACGTCGGAGGCTCGACCGCCAACCGGGTGGACGAGTTCAACGACGCCACCGGGTGGACGCCCGTCCGCCTGGAGGCCCAGCGCACCCGCAACCCCGCAAGCCACCGGCAATGGCGCGTCATCGCCCCGGCGACCGGCCGCGGCTACGTCCTGGCGCCCGGCGCGAACGACGGCACGGCGGACGCCTACGGCGTGGCCGACCTGTGGGTCCTGCGCTACCGCGGCACGGAGATCGACGACGGGCGGCCCGCCGACACGCGCGCCCACATCGGTGATTTCGTCAACGGCGAATCCGTGGACGGGCAGGACCTCGTGGTCTGGTACGGGGCCCACTTCTTCCACGACGAGGCCGGTCCGCCGCCCCCGTCGCACGTCGTCGGCCCGGACCTCCGCCCGGTCGTGGTGTGATCGCGGCTCCTCCCCGGGGCGGCGGCCGGACCGTACGATGAAGCGGTGCCCGATCACCAGACCGCCGACGCCCGCGCCCGCGTCCTCGCCGCGGGGCCGCGGGTAGCCGTCCGGGCCGTCACGCCGGAGGACGGCCCGGAGTTCACCCGCCTGGTGCGGGACAGCGCGGACCTGCACCACCCGTGGCTGTCCATGCCCACCACCGAGGAGGGCTTCGCGAAGTACGCCGCCCGCTTCGACGGGGAGCAGCGGGCGGGCTTCCTCGTGTGCCTGCGCGACTCCGGGCGCCCGGCCGGCTTCGTCAACATCAACAACATCGTGCGCGGAGCCTTCCAGTGCGGCGCGCTCGGCTACGGCGCGTTCGTGCCGTCCGCCGGGCGCGGCCTCATGAGCGAGGGGTTCGGGCTCGTCCTGCGCCACGCCTTCGGCCCGCTGGGGCTGCACCGCCTGGAGGCGAACATCCAGCCGGGCAACACGGCGTCACTCGCACTGGTGAAGCGGCACGGCTTCCGGCTGGAGGGCTTCTCCCCGGAGTTCCTCTTCATCGGCGGGGCGTGGCGCGACCACGAACGCTGGGCGATCACCGCGGACATGCTGCAGGAGCACCAGGATTGAGACCGGACCGCCGGGGCTGACCCGGACCGCCAGGGTTGAGAGAGGTTGCCGTGCCCACGACCATCCGACGCGCCGTGCTGTCCCTGCCCGCCGCCCCGCTCGGCGTGGAGGATCCGCTGCCGTCCCTGCGCACGGCCGCCGACGTCCACCGCATCGACGCCGAGCAGCGCAGGGCCCTGCCCGCCGACATGGCCCGCCAGGCCGGCCACGCGCCCCTGCGGTCGCTGCTGCCCGTGCGCCGGCGCGACGGCTACTCCCGCAGGCGCACCCCCGCCGATCTCGAGGCGATCGTCATCGAGAACGACCGGCTGCGCGCCACCGTCCTGCCCGGCCTCGGCGGGCGCGTGCACTCCCTGGAGCACAAGCCGGCGGGCCGGCAGCTGCTCTACCGCAACCCCGTCCTGCAGCCCGCCTCGTTCGCCCTGAACGGCGCCTGGTTCTCCGGCGGCATCGAATGGAACATCGGTGCGACCGGCCACACGACGCTGTCCGTGGCCCCGCTGCACGCGGCCCGCGTGCCGGCCCCCGACGGCGGGGAGATGCTGCGGCTGTGGGAGTGGGAGCGCCTGCGCGACCTGCCGTTCCAGGTCGACCTGTGGCTGCCGGACGGCTCGGACTTCCTCTACGTGGGCGTGCGCATCCGCAACCCCCACGACCGGCCCGCCCCCGTCTACTGGTGGTCCAACATCGCCGTCCCCGAGGAGGCGGGCACGCGCGTGCTCGCGCCCGCGGAGGCGGCCTGGCGGTTCGGCTACGAGCGCAGCCTGCGCCGGGTCCCGGTGCCCGAGTGGGACGGCGCCGACCGCACGTACCCCTTGAACAGCACGCATGCCTCCGACTTCTTCTACGACGTGCCCGGCGGAGAGCGCCGCTGGATCGCCTCCCTCGGCGCGGACGGCCACGGCCTCGTGCAGACCTCGACGGACCTGCTGCGCGGCCGCAAGCTCTTCGTCTGGGGTTCGGGCCGCGGCGGCCGGCGCTGGCAGGAGTGGCTCACCGAGCCGGGCACCGGCGGCTACGCCGAGATCCAGGCCGGGCTCGCCCGCACCCAGCTGGAGCACGTGCCGCTGGAGGCGGGCGGCACGTTCGCCTGGCTGGAGGCCTACGGGCCGCTGGCCGCGGACCCCGCCGCCGTGCACGGCGGCGACTGGGCGGCGGCCCGCGGCGAGGCGGCCGCCCGGCTGGAGGCGGCCCTGCCCCGTGCCGACGTGGACGCGGCGTACGCGGCGTGGCACCCGTACGCCGACGCCGAGCCGAAGGAGAGCCTGCACACCGGCTCAGGCTGGGGCGCCCTGGAGGCCGAGCGCGGCCACTACGACCTGCCGGGCACGCCCTTCGCCCCGGGGACGCTGGGGGAGGAGCAGGAGCCCTGGCTGGAGTTCCTGCACCGGGGGGAGTTCCCGCGGCCGGACCGGAGCCTGCCGCCCGGCCCCTCGCTCGTGTCGCCCCGCTGGCGCGAGCTGCTGGAGACGATCGGCGACGGCGACCTCTGCGGCGCCTACCACCTGGGGGTCGCCCGCTGGCACACCGGCGACCGCTCGCAGGCCGTCCGCGCCTGGGAGGCGGCGGGCGCCCTGTGGTGGGCCAAGCGCTGCCTGGCCTTCGCCGACGCCGAGGACGGCCATCCCGAGCGCGCCGCCGACCGGTATCTGGAGGCGTTCGGCGAAGCCTGCGGGGAGCGGCGCGAGAACGCCCCGTGGACCGCCGCGATGGCCGCGCTCGCCCGCGAGGCGGTGGAGGCGCTGCTGGCCGCAGGCCGGGCGGACGACGCCTCGGCCGTGCTGGACGGCCTGCGCCCGGAGCTCCGCGAGCACGGCCGCTTCCGGCTGCTGCGCGCCCGCGTGCTGCTCGCGCAGGGGGACGCCGCGGCCGCGCAGGAGGTCTTCGACCGCGGCTTCGAGGTGGCGGACCTGCGCGAGGGCGACGAGTCCCTCGGCGAGACCTGGTACGCGATCCAGGCGCGGCTGCTGGCGGGCGAGGGGCCCGTCACCGAGGAGATCCGCGCGCGGGCGCGGGCCCGGGCGCTGCCCCGGACGTACGA
Organism: Streptomyces sp. KLMMK; assembly: GCF_036961605.1. Classification (NCBI taxonomy): domain Bacteria; kingdom Bacillati; phylum Actinomycetota; class Actinomycetes; order Kitasatosporales; family Streptomycetaceae; genus Streptomyces; species Streptomyces sp. KLMMK. The sequence continues at coordinate 3,418 of NZ_JBAMDC010000263.1, read as the reverse complement.
CTTCAGGATGCGGCCGGCCCCGTAGTCTTCCGGCCCTCTTCGCGGCCCTTCCGGCCGTCTTCCCGGTCCTCCTGCCCGGCCGTCCCCGGCGGCCGGGCTTTCTGGACCGTTCATTCTTGACCGATCGTTCTCGAATCCGCTACGGTCAACTCATGGCCAGGACCAAGGAATTCGATCCGGACGCCGCGCTCCAGTCGGCCGTCGAGCTGTTCTGGCGGCGCGGCTACGAAGCGACGTCGATGGCCGACCTCGTCGGTCACCTGGGCATCGCACGGGCCAGCCTGTACGCGACGTTCGGCAGCAAGCGCGAGCTCTACCTCAAGGCGCTGCAGCGCTACAGCGAGCAGCACAGCCCGCGCGTGGCCGAGGAGCTCTCGCGCCCCGGCCCGGCCCTGCCGGCCGTGCGGGGGCTGGTGACCCGCTTCGCCGGCGAGGCGGCCGACGACGAGCTGCGGCGCGGCTGCTTCGTCACCAACACCGCCGTCGAGCTGGCGCCGCACGACCCCGCCGCGGCCCGCGGCGTCGAGGAGAGCTGGCTCGCCCTGGAGGCGGCGCTCACCGCCGCACTGACACGGGCTCAGGAGCAGGGCGAACTGCCGGCCGGCCGCGACCCGGTGGCCCTGGCCCGGATGCTGCTCGTGCTGATGCAGGGCATGCGGGTGGTCGGCAAGGCGGTGCCCGGCCGGGCCCGGCTGCGGGACGCGGCCGCACAGGCCCTCGCCCTGCTGGAGTGAACCGGAGCGAAGGTGACGGACTCCTGCTGCTTTTCCGGACCGCCGCCGCCGTCACGGCATCTCATGCAACACACCCGCCTTTATGCGACCCATTGCTTAGGAGTGTCGACATGACCGCACGTTTCACCGGCCGGACCGTCCTCGTCACCGGCGGCGGTACGGGAATCGGCCAGGCCATCGCCCTCGCCTTCGCCCGGGAGGGTGCCCGGGTCGTGGTCGCGGGCCGCAGGGAGGAGCCGCTGAAGGAGACCGTGGCCTTCGTGGAGGCGGAGGGCGGCGAGGCCGTCGCCCTCACCGCGGACGTGACCCGGGCCGAGGACGTGCGGGCCCTCGTGGAGCAGACCGTCGCGCGCTTCGGCAGCCTCGACGTCGCCGTCAACAACGTGGGCCTGGCCGTACCCCCGGCCAAGGTGGCGGACGTGCCCGAGGAGGACTTCGACCGGATCGTCGGGACCAACCTCAAGGGCGTCTGGCTGTCCATGAAGTACGAGATCGGGCACATGCGCGCCAACGGCGGCGGCGCCATCGTGAACATCGCGTCCAACGTCGGCGCCCACCGCAGGAAGCCCGGCTTCGGCGCGTACACGGCCACGAAGGCGGCCGTCTCCGCCCTGACGCGCAACGCCGCGCTGGACCACATCGGCGAGGGCGTGCGGATCAACGCCGTGAGCCCCGGGCCCGTCGAGACGCCGATGTCCTCGCGCCCCGGCGAGTCCTCGCTCGACAAGGCCGAGCGCATGAGCCGCGAGGTGCCGGCCGGCCGCGCGGGCACCCCCGACGAGATCGCCTCCGCCGTGCTCCACCTCGCCTCGGACGAGGCCGGCTACACCGTGGGTGCCGACCTCGTCCTCGACGGCGGCGTCACGGCCTGACGGCCTCCGCCTGCTCCGCTCGCTCCGCCGTCCCGGCCCGCTCCGGGGCGGCGGACCGCGCACCGGCCTGCTCCGTGGAGCGGCGGGCCGCCAGCCACACGTAGACGAGGATGCCGGCGAAGAGGAACAGCACGCCCTGGTAGACGGCCGCGTACCCCGCGCCCGCCACCAGCCAGAAGGAGAAGGCGAACGCGCCCAGCGCGAGCGCCATGTCACGGACGAAGCGGCCGGTGCGGACCTTGTCCCGCTGCCCCGTGAGCAGGAAGTACACCTGCGCGGCAGCGGCCAGCAGGTACGGGACCGTCGCGGAGAACGTCGTGATGAGGACGAGGATCTCGAAGACCCCGCCCACGCCCGAGGTGTAGTTGACGATGGTCAGCAGCGAGGCGAGGACCGCGGCGGCGAGCACGCCGAACGTCGGCACACCGCGCTTCTTCTTCCCGAACGCGGCCGGGAACAGCCCGTCCTTCGCGGCGGCGTAGGGGGCCTGGGCGCTCATCAGCGTCCAGCCGTTGAGGGCGCCCACGATGGAGATCACGGCGCAGAGGGCGATCAGCGTGCCGCCCCAGTGGCCGCCGAACATCACGTCGACCGCGTCCGAGAAGGGCGCCGTGGACTCCACCAGCTTGTCGTGCTCGACGGTGCCGAAGACCGAGACCGTGCCCAGGAGGTAGACCAGCGCCGCACCCACGGTGCCCAGGACGCTCGCGCGCCCCACGTTGCGCTCCGGGTCGCGGACCTCGCCCGCGCTCATCGCGGCGGACTCCACGCCCACGTAGGAGTAGAGCAGGATCGCGGCCGACGCCGTCAGCCCGCCGGTCCAGTTGCCGTCGGAGGTGGTGAACGAGCCCAGCTTGTCCGGGTCGAAGAAGAACAGGCCGACGACCGCGACGAACAGCAGCGGCACGAACTTCATCACCGTGGAGATCATCTGGACCGCGCCGACCCAGCGCGTACCGGCCAGGTTCGCGAGCGTGGGCAGCCACAGCATCGCCAGCGCCATGGCGAGGTCCCCGGCCATGGAGCCCTTGCCGGTCATGACGTGCAGGTAGCCGACGCCGGCCACGGCGAGGGCCGCATTGCTCACCCACGTCATGGTCCAGAACGACCAGGCGGACAGGAAGCCGGCGAAGTCGCCGAAGGCCTCGCGCGCGTAGACGTACGGGCCGCCGGTCTTCGGATGGCGCTCCGCGAGGCGCCCGAAGACCAGGGCCAGGGCGATGGCGCCGACGGTGAGGACGCCGAACGCGAGCAGGCTGACCGTGCCGAACGGGGCGACGGACGCGGGCAGCAGGAAGATGCCGCCGCCGATGATGTTGCCCATGACCAGGGCAGTGGCGGTCGGGAGGCCGAAACGGCGGGTGTGCGTGCCGTCGGTGTCGTGCATGAGGGGGTGTGCCTCTCGGTCCAGCGGGCAGGTTCGCCAGGATGTGCGACACGACATGGTGACCGGAGCTGGGCAGTCCGCAAAATCCTTTGTTTTTGTCCCGCCGCCCCCGCCCGGCGGCCGCAAATGGTGCTGCGATACGGGCCCCGGGCCGTCATTCGTCCAGCCGCCCCCGGACCGGCCGCCGCCCCCGCCCCGCGCGGGCGGCACCCACCCGGCCCCGGCCGAACGACGTCACCCGCCCGCCCGTGTCGGCCCGCTCCGCACCCCCTGATCTGCGAAGGTGGACGGGGGCGGCAGCAGGCGGCCCCGGTGCCGTACAGGCGCTGCCGCCCGGTGCGGACGGCGCGGCGGTCGGAGGTACGGACGGATGCAGGTCAGCTTTCCCTCGCTCCCCGCCGGCACGGCGCCCGAGCGCGGGCTGC
>NZ_JBAMDC010000262.1:0-9348 GCF_036961605.1 Streptomyces sp. KLMMK | reverse complement strand
ACCGGGCGCTGGCCTCACTCGCCCGGGGGCACGCACCGGGCGGCGGCGCGGCGCCGATGTGAGGGCTCCCTCCGGACGGTCACCGGCGGGACGGCAGAATCTACCCGGAGCACCGACTGGAAAGGATCACCAACGTGACCGAGGACATCGTCGCGCGCGTGCTGCGGCAGTGGCAGCAGGTCCACCCCGGACTCGACACCGCGCCGATGGCCGTGATCGGCCGGCTCAACCGCTGCGCGGCGCTGCTCCAGCAGGCCACGGACGCCCCGCTGGTGCGCGAGGGCCTGACGCGGGCCGAGTTCGACATCCTCGGCACCCTGCGGCGCACGGGCCGGGAGCTCACCCCGGGCCAGATCGCACGGGAGACCTTCGCCTCCGGGGCCGCCGTCACCAAGCGGCTGCGGGTGCTCGAAGCGCGCTGCCTGGTCGCCCGCCGCACCGACGAGCGCGACCGCCGGGTGGCCCACCTGTCGCTGACGGACGAGGGCCGGGAGCTCATCGACCGGCTGATCCCGCACCAGCTGGGCTACGAGAGCGCGCTCCTCGAAGGGCTCGGCGAGGACCGCCGGGCCGATCTCGCCGCGACGCTGGCCGAGCTGCTCGTGCTGCTGGAAGGGCGGCTCGGCGGCCTGCAGCCCTGACCCCCGGCACCTTCCGCACCGCCTGCTTCGGGCCGTACCCCCCAGGGGTACGGCCCGAAGTCGTTCCTCCCCTTGCGCGAGATACACCCCAGGGGTATACATGGAGGTACGAGATACCCCCCAGGGGTATGAGGGGAACGGCACGAGGAGCGCGGATGAGCACGACGACGAGCAGTACCACCGGCACGGCCGAGGTCGAACTCGCGATCGGCGGCATGACCTGCGCCTCCTGCGCCGCCCGGATCGAGAAGAAGCTCAACCGCATGGAGGGCGTCGAGGCCACGGTCAACTACGCCACCGAGAAGGCCCGGGTCTTCCACGCCGAGGACGTCTCGGTGGACGACCTGATCGCCACAGTGGTCGCCACGGGCTACACCGCGGAGCCGCCCGCGCCCGCCGAGGCGGCGCCCGCCGGTGCGCAGGAGGGGCGGCCCGCCGGGGAGGGCGACGAGCTGCTCACGCTGCGGCAGCGACTGGTCACGGCCGTGACGCTGGCCGTCCCCGTCGTCCTGCTGGCCATGGTGCCCGCCCTGCAGTTCGAGTACTGGCAGTGGCTCTCGCTGACCCTGACGGCGCCCGTCGTCACGTACGCCGCCTGGCCCTTCCACCGCGCCGCGTTCACCAACGCCCGGCACGGCGCGGCCACCATGGACACCCTGATCTCGGTCGGCACCTCGGCGGCCTTCCTGTGGTCGGTGTGGGCGCTGTTCCTCGGCGACGCCGGCATGCCGGGCATGACGCACTCCTTCGACCTGACGGTCAGCCGCGGCGGCGGCGCGGAGAACATCTACCTGGAGGCGGCCGCGGGCGTCACCGCCTTCATCCTGGCGGGCCGCTACTTCGAGGCCCGCTCCAAGCGCAAGGCCGGGGCCGCGCTGCGGGCCCTGATGGAGCTGGGCGCCAAGGAGGTCACGGTCCTGCGGGGCGGGCGCGAGGAGCGCATCCCGGTCTCCGGCCTGGCCGTGGGCGACCGCTTCCTCGTGCGGCCCGGCGAGAAGATCGCCACCGACGGCACCGTCGTCGAGGGCAGCTCCGCCGTGGACGCCTCGATGCTCACCGGCGAGTCCGTCCCCGTCGAGGTCGGCGTGGGCGACGCGGTCACCGGCGCCACGCTCAACGCGGGCGGCCGCCTCGTGGTCGAGGCCGCGCGCGTCGGCTCGGACACCCAGCTGGCCCGGATGGCGAAGCTCGTGGAGGACGCGCAGAACGGCAAGGCCGCGGCCCAGCGCCTGGCCGACCGCATCTCCGCCGTCTTCGTGCCCGTCGTGATCGTCCTCGCGCTCGCGACCCTCGGCTTCTGGCTGGCCACCGGGGCGGGCGCGACCGCCGCCTTCACCGCGGCCGTGGCCGTGCTGATCATCGCCTGCCCGTGCGCCCTGGGGCTCGCCACGCCCACCGCCCTGATGGTCGGCACCGGCCGCGGCGCCCAGCTCGGCATCCTCATCAAGGGCCCCGAGGTCCTGGAGACCACCCGCAAGGCCGACACCGTCCTCCTCGACAAGACCGGCACCGTGACCACCGGCCGCATGACCCTGCTCGCCGTCCGCACCGCCGGCGGCGTGAGCGAGAGCGACACCCTGCGGCTGGCGGGCGCGCTGGAGCACGCCTCGGAGCACCCCATCGCCCGGGCCGTCGCCGCGGGCGCCGCCGAGCGCGTCGGCACGCTGCCCGTGCCGGAGGACTTCGCCGACCTCCCGGGCCTCGGCGTCCAGGGCGTCGTCGAGGGCCACGCCGTCCTCGTCGGCCGGGAGAAGCTGCTCGCGGAGTGGGCCATGGACCTGCCGGCCGGGCTGCGGGAGGCGAAGGACGCCGCCGAGGCCGCGGGCCGCACGGCCGTCGTCGTCGCCTGGGACGGCGCGGCCCGGGCGGTGCTGGAGGTGGCGGACGCGGTCAAGGACACCAGCGCCGAGGCCGTCCGGCGGCTGCGCGCGCTCGGCCTCACCCCGGTCCTGCTCACCGGTGACAACAAGGCCGTCGCCGATGCGGTCGCCGCCGAGGTCGGCATCGACGAGGTCATCGCCGAGGTCCTTCCGCAGGACAAGGTCGACGTCGTCAAGCGGCTGCAGGCCGAGGGCCGTTCGGTCGCCATGGTCGGCGACGGCGTCAACGACGCGGCCGCCCTCGCCCAGGCCGACCTGGGCCTGGCCATGGGCACCGGCACCGACGCCGCCATCGAGGCCGGCGACCTGACCCTCGTCCGCGGCGACCTGCGCACCGCCGCCGACGCCATCCGCCTCGCCCGGCGGACGCTCGGCACCATCAAGGCCAACCTCTTCTGGGCCTTCGCCTACAACGTGGCGGCCCTGCCGCTGGCGGCCGCAGGACTGCTCAACCCGATGATCGCCGGAGCCGCGATGGCCTTCTCCTCGGTCTTCGTCGTCGGCAACAGCCTGCGGCTGCGCGGCTTCCGCCCCACGAGCTGACGGGCGCCCGGCCTCTCGCGGATGAGCCCCCTATGCCGGATACATGAGCAATTCGTAACAGGCGCAACGCTCTTCCCCGCCCCCGCACTCTCACTCGATGTAAAGGACACCGAGTGAGAGGGCGGGGGCGACGTCATGGCGCTGCCGAAGAGGCACAGGAACCGGATCGCGGCGACGGCAGCGGTCCTCGCGATAGCCGGCGGGACGCTCGCCGTGGCCGTCAACGACCGTGAGAGCGGCAGCACTTCCCGGGCGGCGGAACGGCCCGCCGCCGGCAGGACGGTCAGTCAGGAGATCGAGCACCTGCCGGAGGACTCCGGCAAGGCGGTCAACCTCACGATCGACGACGGCCCGGACCCGACGTGGACGCCCAAGGTCCTGAACGTGCTGAAGGAGTACGGCGCCAAGGCCACGTTCTGCATGACCGGGCCCAACGCGCAGAAGCACCCGGACCTCGTCAAGCAGGTCGTCGCGGCGGGGCACCGGCTGTGCGACCACTCCATGTCGCACGACACCAGGATGGACAAGAAGCCGGTGGAGTACCAGGAGAAGGAGATCCTCGACGCCCGGAAGCTCATCGAGGACGCCTCGGGCGGTGAGCCCGTGCGCTACTACCGGGCCCCCGGCGGGGCGTTCACCCCGGACAGCCGGCGCATCGCCGCCGGGCACGGGATGCGCCCGCTCGGCTGGAACGTGGACACCAAGGACTTCGAGCGCCCGGGCGTCCAGAAGATCCTCGACACGGTCCGGCGCGAGGTGGGCAAGGGGCCGACGATCCTGATGCACGACGCCGGCGGCCCGCGCACCCAGACCGTGGAGGCCCTCGGACGGCTGCTGCCCGAGCTCAAGCAGGAGGGGTACGCCTTCAGCTTCCCGCGGACCTGAGGGACGGCCGGGCGGAAGTCAGCGGGGCGGGGCGGGGGTGGGGCTGGGGAGCTTGGCAGCGGGGAAGGCCTGGTTGCTGTCGCAGACCAGGTCGGTGATGACGTAACTGCCGCCGCTGAGCTCGACCTTCACGTCGTGGATCTGCCGGCCGCGGGGCACCTCGTTGGCCGCCGCCGTGCAGACGAACTGGCTCCTGGAGACGGGTGTCAGCCGCAGCACGTTGAACGGCATCTGGATGCTCACCCGCAGCGTGCCGGTCGTGACGTGCACCTCCCCGTTCATCTTGGGCACGTCGGAGTACAGGCCGCGCACCCGCTCCTCCTCGTTCGGCCCCTGCAGCAGCAGCGCGACGGCGTCCTCGGCGCCGAGCTTGGCCTTGGCCGGCCGCGTCACGGACGTCACACCGGTGGGCGACATGAAGAAGAGCCTCGCCTCGGCCGAGTTGACCTCCCCCTGCCGCTTGGCCCCCGTGGCGGGCTGCCCCACGTCGATGACGTCGGTGGTGGTGACGCCGCAGCCCGTGAGCGCCACGGCCAGCAGGGCGGCCGGGGCGGCGCGGCGTACTCCTCGCGCCTTCACGCCGTCTCGCCCCCGCCCTGCCGCAGCGGCAGATCCACGGTGAACACCGCGCCTCCTCCGGGTCGGTTGGCGGCCCGCACGGTGCCGTCGTGCAGGCGTACGTTCTCCAGGGTGATCGCGAGCCCGAGGCCGCTGCCCTCGGAGCGGGCGCGGGCGGAGTCCGCCTTGAAGAACCGCTCGAAGACGTGCGGCAGCACCTCGGGGTCGATGCCCCGGCCGCGGTCCGCGATCTCGATCAGCAGCCTCCGCCCCGTGCCCTCCCCGGCCACCCGGACGGCGACGTCCACCGGTTCGCCGCCGTGCTTGAGGGCGTTGCCCACGAGGTTGGCGACGACGACGTCGATGCGGCGCGGGTCCAGCCGGGCGCGCACGCCCTCGGGCAGGTCGGCGGAGGCCTTGTCCTGCCAGCCGCGGGCCTGGAGGGTCTTGCGGACGGTCTCGGAGACGTCGACCTCGTCGAGGTGGAGGGCCGCGGCGCCCGCGTCGAAACGGGAGATCTCCATCAGGTCCTCGACCATCCGCGCGAGCTTGCCGGTCTCCTCGCTGATGAGGCGGACGGCGTAGGCGGTGTCGGGGTCGAGGGAGTCCGCGTCGTCGTCGAGGACGTCGACGACGGCGGTCATGGCGGCCAGCGGCGTGCGCAGCTCGTGCGAGACGTCGGCGGCGAAGCGCCGCGAGTTGGCCTCCATGCGGCGCAGCTCGGCGACGTTCTCCTCCAGGGCCTCGGCCATGTCGTTGAAGGTGCGCGAGAGGTCGGCGAGCTCGTCGCGGCCGGTGACCTTGAGCCGGGTGTCCAGTTCGCCGGCGGCGAGCTTGCGGGAGGCGCGGCGCAGTTCGCGCACGGGCCGCAGCACGCCGCGCGCGGCGATGAGGGCCGGTACGGCGGCCAGGGCGACGGCGGGCAGGGCGCCGCTCTGCGCGGCCTTGACCAGGGCCTGGACGTTCGCCTCGTCCTCGCGGAGCGGCATCTGGGCGTACACCTCCAGGCCGGAGGCCTCACTGCTGCCGCGGTAGGTGACCGGGAGCCCGATGGCGAGCCAGGGGTCGCCGCCGCTGTCCAGGCGCTGGAAGGCGGGGATGCCCGCGCGGACCTTCTCCTGGACACCGCGCGGGAGGATCCGGCCGTGGTCGCCTCCGGGCACGAGCCCGCTGCCGCGGTAGCGCACGTACACGGTCCAGCGCTGGGCGCTGCCGGCGGCGTTGAGCCGGTGCTGGAGGTCCTGCAGGGCCTGCTGGGAGAGCGGGAAGGCGTAGTCCGGCACCTGCGAGTTCACCTGGGAGCGCAGGGCCTCGATGGCGGTGTCCTGGGTGCGCTTGAGGATGGCGGTACGGGCCTCGCGGAACGTCAGCGCCGCCGTGGTGAGCGCGCTGAGCGCGGCGACCAGCAGGAACGCCAGGACGAGGCGGGCGCGCAGGCCGGCCGCGACGGCACGCAGGGACGGCCGGCGCAGGGACGGCACGCGCAGGGACGGCACGCGCAGGGCGGGCCGCCTCACAGGGGTCCGAAGCGGTAGCCGAAGCCGCGGACGGTCTGGATGTACTTGGGCGACCGGGTGGAGTCCTCGACCTTGGTGCGCAGGCGCATCACGCAGGCGTCCACCAGGCGGGCGTCCCCGTGGTAGCTGTGCTCCCAGACGTGCTCCAGGAGCTGCTGGCGGCTGAAGACGCGGCCCGGAGTGGCGGACAGGTACAGCAGCAGCTTCAGCTCGGAGGGGGCGAGCGGCAGGTCCTGGCCGTGCTTGGCGACGAGCAGGCCCTTGCGGTCGACGGTCAGGTCGCCGTGGATCTCCACGGGCTGGAGGGAGGCCGGGTCCGGGCCGCCGTCACCGGGGGCGGCCCGGCGCAGCACGGCGCGGATACGGGCCTCCAGGACCTCGCCGCGGGCGGGCTTGACGATGTAGTCGTCGGCGCCGGCTTCAAGGCCGAGGACGACGTCTATGTCGTCGCCGCGGGCGGTGAGCATGATGATCGGGATCTGCTGGGTGGTGCGGATGCGGCGGCACACCTCGAAGCCGCTGATGTCGGGCAGCATGAGGTCGAGCAGGACGAGGTCGGGCCGGAACGTGTCCATGGCGGCGAGCCCGGCCTCACCGGTCGCCGCGCCCTCCACCTCGTGGCCGCGACGGCGCAGGGTGAGGGTGACGGCGTCCCGTACCGCACGGTCGTCCTCGATCAGCAGTACCCGTGACATGCGGACAGTATCGTTCCCCTCGGCACACTCGTGCGCCGCACGGGCCTCCGAACGGCAGAACTGTCACGGATTGCTCATATTCGCCGGTGCCGGCCGCGGACGTGCCACTCGCGCCGCACATCGCTTCACCCGTACCGCGCGCGTTGCTCCGTCCGGGTTCTGCGGGCCGGGCCGCCGCGGCGGCCTCAGTCGCCCTCCTCCAGACGGAAGCCGACCTTCAGGCCCACCTGGTAGTGACCGATCGCGCCGTCCACGAGGTGTCCCCTGATCTGGGTGACCTCGAACCAGTCGAGGTTGCGGAGCGTTTGGGAAGCCCGGTCGAGGCCGTTGCGGACGGCGTCGTCCACGCCCTTCGGGGAGGAGCCGACGATCTCGGTCACGCGGTAGGTGTGGTGCGTCATGGGCGCTGCTCCAGGGGGTGCGGGCCGGTACGGTCCCCACCACCGTGGCCCACCCCGCGCCCGCGCGCGAGGCGAGCGCCCGCGCCCGGCTCACGTCAGGTCGACCACCGTGCGCTCGGCCAGGACGTCCGTCGCGGCCTCGGCTGCCGGCGGGGCGGGCGGGCCCGCGGTGTAGACCGCGAGGAGCTTGCCGGACTCGTCCAGGACGGGGATGTTCCTGGGGATGACCTCGCCGCCGGACAGGGTCAGGGACAGGACGCCGTCGCGGTCGGTGAGCTCCAGCCTCCCGGACGGCTCGGGAGCCTCCGTCGCTTCCGCTTCCTGGTCGGACATGGCAGGACCTCCTTGTCGCCGGGCAGCCGCAGCCTACCCCCGCCGTACCGGGGGAACACCCCTCCGGGACGGCTACGGCACCACGGTGACGGGCCAGCGTCCCGCCTTCACCAGCCGTACCGCGACGGAGCCGACGATGCGGTGGCCGGCGCGCTCGGAGGCGCCGACGACCACCGCGTCGGCCCTGAGGTCGTCGGCCGCCTGGACGAGGCCCTGGTAGGGGTCCCCGCGGAAGGTGTGGAACTCCCAGCGCACCTCGTGGACACCGCGCAGCCGCTCGGTCGCCTCGCGGATCTCGGCCAGGAGCTCCCCGGCCACCTCCTCCGTCATCTCCGCCACGGGTGCGCCCAGCGCCGCGCCGCCGGCCAGGAGCGGCTGGACGTAGACGACCGCGAGCAGCGCGTGCTGACGGCGGGCCAGGCCCGCGGCGTAGGCGGCGGCGCGCCAGGACGTGTCGGAGCCGTCGACGCCCGTGACGATCACCTTGGGCCCGTCCGTGCCGCGCTCGAAGCCGGACGGCAGGGCCCGGCTCCGCGGCTCGCGCGCCTCGTCGGCCTCGTCGTTCAGTCCGCCGTTCGCATCTCCGTTCACACCGGGAGGCTATCCGGCGGCGGGCACCGACAGCGACAGTGCGAACCGCCCTTCCTCGTCCGTCCACCAGTGGGTGGTCTCCAGGCCGGCCGTCGCCAGTTCGGCGCGCACCCCCTCCTCGCGGAACTTGGCGGAGATCTCCGTACGCAGCTCCTCGCCGGCCGCGAAGTTCACGGCGAGGTCGAGCGCGGGGATCTTGGCGACGAGGGCGGCGCGGGCCCGCAGCCGCATCTCGATCCACTCCTGCCGGGGGTCCCAGAGGGCGACGTGGTCGAAGTCGTCCGGGTCGAAGTCGGCCTCCAGTTCGCGGTTGATGACGGTGAGGACGTTCTTGTTGAAGGCGGCGGTCACGCCGGCCGCGTCGTCGTAGGCGCGCACGAGCGTGCGCTCGTCCTTGACCAGGTCCGCGCCGAGCAGCAGGGCGTCGCCGGGGGCGAGTTCGGCGCGGACGGCGGCGAAGAAGGCGGATCGTTCCTGCGGGCGCAGGTTGCCGATCGTGCCGCCGAGGAAGGCGAGCAGGCGCGGCGCGGGGGTGGCGGGCAGGTGCAGGCCGTACTGGAAGTCGGCGACGAGGGCGTGCACCGTCAGCTCCGGGTGGTCGGCGAGCAGGCCCCCGGCCGCGCCGGTCAGGGCGCTCTCGCTGACGTCGACGGGCACGTAGTGGTCGAGGGAGGCCAGGGCGCGGATGAGGTGGCGGGTCTTGTCGGAGGAGCCGGAGCCGAGCTCCACGAGGGTACGGGCCCGGGTGGCCGCGGCGATCTCGTCCGCACGGGCGATGATGATCTCCCGTTCGGCGCGCGTGGGGTAGTACTCGGGCAGGCGGGTGATCTCGTCGAACAGCTCGCTGCCGCGCGCGTCGTAGAACCACTTCGGCGGGAGCTCCTTGGGCGTGCGGGTCAGGCCCGTGGCGACGTCGGCGCGCAGGGCGGCGGCGGTCGCGTCGGCGGGGAGGGTGCGGGTCAGGGCGAACGGGCTCACGGGCAGGGCTCCTTGAGCGGTGACAGGGCGACGCCGGTGCGGGTCGCGGTGAGCAGGGTGCGGTCGGGGACCTCGGTCCAGCGCGGGTCGTCGTCGTAGGGCTCGGAGGCGACGGCCGTGCGGCCGCCGGGGTCCGCCAGGTACCAGAGGGTGTCCCCCCAGGCGGTGGCGGCGATGGAGGTGCCGTCCGTGAGCAGCAGGTTGAGCCGGGACCCGGGGGCCGCCTCGGCGAGCTCCGCGACCGTGTCGGCCAGTGCGCCGCCGGGGGCGTCCCCGCCGCGCAGCCGGTGCTCGACGAGGGCCCACACGAGCGCGGAGTCGCAGCG
>NZ_JBAMDC010000261.1:0-9484 GCF_036961605.1 Streptomyces sp. KLMMK | reverse complement strand
CGTCGCCCTGGTCGGCCTGGAGCCGGACCGGCTGCGGCGCGTGGCCGCCTCGCTGCACGAGGACGCCGCCCACTGGCACGCCGACGTCACCGACCACGAGGCCATGGAGCAGGTGGCCCGCGAGGTCAAGGCCCGCTTCGGCAAGGTCGACGTCGTCGTCGCCAACGCCGGTGTCGCCGCGGGCGGCCCCTTCACCGGCTCCGACTTCGCGAGCTGGCGCCGCGTCGTCGAGGTCAACCTCGTCGGCAGTGCCGTCACCGGCCGCGCCTTCCTGCCCGTGCTGGCGGAGAGCCGCGGCTATCTGCTGCAGGTGGCCTCGCTCGCGGCGATGGCCCCGGCGCCGATGATGAGCGCCTACTGCGCGTCGAAGGCCGGCGTCGAGGCGTACGCGCACTGCTTGCGCGGCGAGGTCGCCCACAAGGGTGTGCGGGTCGGCGTCGCCTATCTGAGCTGGACCGACACGGACATGGTGCGCGGCGCCGACGAGCACCCCGTGATGCGGGAGATGAGGCAGCGCCTGCCGTGGCCCGCCAACCGCACCTACCCGCTCGGCCCGACCGCCGACCGCCTGGTCGACGGCATCGAGCGGCGCTCGGCGCACGTGTACGGGCAGGCGTGGCTGCGGCTGCTGCAGGGCTCGCGCGGCTGGCTGCCCGGGGTGCTGGCGCTCGGCGCGCAGCGCGAGATGCGGCGGTTCGATGCGGAGGCGGCCGGGGCCGCCGGGATGGGCGCGGGGCTGGTGGGCGCGGGAGGGGCGGCGGACGAGAAGGAGCGTACGGGGGCGTAGCGCAGCGTAGTCATACGATATGCGGTCTAAGATGGTGGATGTCAGGCTGTTTCGGGGTGAAACGCCCCGAATTCCCCTCACTGAGGAGTGAGTGCAGCCATGGGCATCAAGGACGAGATGCAGGGCAAGGCTCAGCAGGCCAAGCAGAAGGCGGAGCAGGCCAAGCAGAAGGCCCAGCAGAAGGCCCAGCAGAAGGGCCAGGAGGCGCAGGACCGGCTCAAGGAGCGCCGCGAGCAGGAGAACCGCCAGCAGTCCTTCGACGACCTGCGTGACGAGCTCGACGACCGCACCTGAGGGAGCTGAGCCTCATGGCCAAGGGAGACAGGGCCAAGAGCAAGGCCGAGCAGCAGAAGGAACAGGCCGACCGCGCCGGCCGGGCCGGCAGCAAGAAGGCCAAGGAGGACGCCGGCGAAAAGGCCCGCCAGGAACTGATCCGCAAGGAGCAGGAGGAGTGGGACCGCCGCGACACGTTCGACGAGAACTTCGAGATCTGACGGCGGATCGCCGTAAGGGGCGCACCTCTTGGAGGGGCGCCCCTTACGCCATGCCCGGCTTGCCTTACGCCATGCCCGGCTTTACGCCATGCCCGGCTCCTCCGGCGCTCAGCTTCGCGGCGGCAGCTTCGGGCGGCGCAGGTCCGGCACCCCCGAATAGTCCGGCGGCTGTGTCGCGCCGTGCCGTTCCAGCAGGTCGAGCGCGATGTGCACCGCGTCGTCCAGCTGCCGGTGCCGGCCCTCGGCCCAGTCGAGCGGGGTGCGGTCGATCTCGACGTCGGGGTCGACGCCGCGGTTCTCCACCGTCCAGCCGTACTCGTCGAACCACGCCGCGTTCATCGGCACCGTGATCGAGGTGCCGTCCCCGAGCCGGTGCCGGCCGGTCATCCCGACGACCCCGCCCCAGGTGCGCAGCCCCACCACCGGGCCGATGCCCTGCAGCTTGAACGCGGCGGTGATCATGTCGCCGTCGGAGGAGGTCATCTCGTCGGCGATGGCGACGACCGGGCCGCGCGGGGCGTTGCTCGCGTACGACACGGGCTGGGCGTCGCGCGTGAGGTCCCATCCGATGATGGTGCGGGTGAGCTTCTCCACGACGAGCTCGCTGATGTTGCCGCCCGCGTTGCCGCGGACGTCCACGATCAGGGCCGGGCGCGACATCTCCATCCGCAGGTCGCGGTTGAACTGCGCCCAGCCCGAGCCGCCCATGTCGGGGATGTGCAGGTAGCCGCACTTGCCGTCGCTCAGCTCGCGGACGACGGCGCGGCGCTTGGCCACCCAGTCCTGGTAGCGCAGCGGGCGCTCGTCGACCAGCGGGACGACGGCGACGCGGCGCGCGTGGCCCTCGCTCCCGGCCGGCCGGAAGGTCAGCTCGACGGTGGTGCCGCCGGCGGCGGCGAGCAGCGGGTACGGGCCGGCGACCGGGTCGACCGGGCGGCCGTCGACGTGCGTGAGCGCCGCGCCCTCGCGGATGCCCGAACCGGCCAGCGGGGAGCGGGCCTTGGAGTCGGAGGAGTCGCCGGGCAGGATCCGCCGGACCGTCCAGGTGCCGTCCTTCTGCCGCGTGAGGTTCGCGCCGAGCAGGCCGATGGCGCGCTGGTAGTGCGGCGGGCCCTCGTTGCGGCGGGCCGGGACGACGTAGGCGTGCGAGGTGCCCAGCTCGCCGAGGACCTCGCGCAGCAGGTCGGCGAAGTCGTCGGGGGTGGCGACCCGGTCGACCAGGGGCCGGTACTGGCCGAGCACCGCGTCCCAGTCGATGCCGCACATCCCCGGCTCCCAGAAGTACGCGCGGACGATCCGGCCCGCCTCCTCGTACGCCTGCCGCCACTCGGCGCCGGGGTCCACGTCGTGCAGGATGCGCCGCATGTCGATGAAGACCGTCGACTCGGGGTCGGGGGTGTCCGTGGCGGGGACGGCCCGCAGGTCGCCCTCGTCGTGGACGACCAGCCGACTGCCGTCGCCGCTGACCGCGAACCAGTCGAGGGAGCTGGTGAGTTCGCTGCGCTTGGCCTTGGTCAGGTCGAAGTGCTCGAGGGTGGGGCGGCCGGAGGTGTCCGCGGGGTTGGCGAAGGTCTCCCCGAGCGCGCCGGAGATCGGCCAGCGCAGCCACACCAGGCCGCCGCCGCTGACCGGCCGCAGCGCCGAGTACTTCGAGGCGGCCACCGGGAACGGCGTCACACGGCTCTCCAGCCCCTCCACCTCCACCAGCGTCGGCCCGCCGGGCCCGGTGTCCTCCTGGTCGAGCCCGCCGCCCGCGGGCCGGCCCTCGGCCGACAGCGCGAACGGCGAGGGCGTCGCCGAGGACAGCGGTACGAGGTAGGGGCGGCAGCCCAGCGGGAAGGACAGGTCGCCGGTGTGCACGTCGTAGACCGGGTCGAAGCCGCGCCACGACAGGAACGCGAGGTAGCGGCCGTCGCGGGTGAAGACCGGCTGCTCGTCCTCGAAGCGGCCGTTGGTGACGTCCACGATCGTCCGGTCCTTGAGCCGTGCGATCTTGATCTGGCGCAGGGAGCGGCCGATGCCGGGGTGGGACCAGGCCAGCCACTCCGAGTCGGGGGAGAAGGCGAGGTCGCGCACGGGCCCGTTGTCCGAGCGGATCAGCTCGCTGACCTCGCCGGTACCGGTGCCCTCGCCGGTACCGGTGGCCTTGCCGGCACCGGTGTCCTCACCTTCACCCGTTTTCGCATCCGCACCCGTGCCCTCCTCCGTTCCCGCCTCCTCGGCCGAGGTGTCCACGAGCAGCAGCCGGCCGTCGTGCGTGGCCAGTGCCAGCCGCTCGCCGTCGGGGGAGGCCAGCGTCTCGTGCACCCGCCCGATCCGGCCCGCGCCGAGGCGGCGCGGCTCGGCGGGCCCGGCGGCGCGCGGCAGCTGGGCGATCTCGATCGCGTCCTCGCCCTCCGCGTCCGTCACGTAGGCCACCCGCCCGGAGGCGCCCAGCATCTCCGGCAGCCGCACCCGGACGCCCGGGGTGTCGGCGATGGTGCGGGCGGGGCCGTCGCGGTGGGTGAGCCAGTAGAGGCTGCCGCGCACCTGGACGGCGCTCGCGCGGCCCGTCGTGTCCACGGTGACGCCGTCGACGTTGGAGGCGGCCTGCACCTGGTACGGGCGGCGCCCGGCGCGCGGCCCGCCCAGCGTCACCTCCAGGCGGCGCGGCCTGCCGTCCGGGCCGAGGTCGTCCACCAGCCACAGCTCGCCCGCGCACTGGTAGACCACGCGCTCGCCGTCGGTCGAGGCGTGCCGGGCGTAGAAGTCGTCGTGGTCGGTGTGGCGGCGCAGCTGCGAGCCGTCGGGCAGGCAGGAGTAGAGGTTGCCGACGCCCTCGTGGTCGGAGAGGAAGACGATGCGCCCGCCGGCGAACATCACCGAGTCGAGGTGGCCGCCGATGTCCGGCACCAGACGGGTGCCGTGCAGCCACATCCGGCCCATGGCCCCGCCGCGGTAGCGCTTCCAGGCGGCGGGCTCGTGCGGGGGCTTGCCGGTCAGCAGCAGCGTCCGGTGCTCGCCCTCCACCTCGCCGATCGCGATGTCGGAGACCGGGCCCCAGGGCAGCCGCAGGCCCGGGCTGCCGTCGGTCGGCACCCGGTAGGCCCACGAGAAGTACGAGAAGGGCTGGCCGTGCGAGGAGACGGCGAGGACGTCGTAGCCGCCGTTGCGGTCCGAGGGGGCCCAGCCGCACACGCGGGTGTCCGTGCTGCCCCAGTAGGTGAGCCGGCGGGCGGGGCCGCCGTCGACGGGGGCCAGATGGATCTCGGGGTCGAGACTGCGCCAGTTCGTGTAGGCGATGTGGCGGCCGTCGGGGGAGAAGCGGGGGTGGCCGACCCGGGTGCGGTCGACGGTCAGCCGCCAGGCCCGGCCGGACGGGGCCGGGGATCCGGCCGCGGGCTCCAGGGGGGCCAGCCACAGGTCGTCCTCCGCGGTGAAGCAGAGGAGGCCGCCGTGGAGATGAGGAAATCTCAGGTAAGAATCACTCACTCCACCATCGTTTCGGCCCCCGGGTGGTGCGGCAACTCGGTCGGCGGGGGCCGGGGAGGTAACGGGCCGTGACGGAGAACACTTGCGAAACGGCAGCGTTTCGATGCTGCGCCGTCGTATCGTCGTAGGTGTACGAAACCGTTTCGTACGGGAGTGGATCCAGGGAGGTGGACGTGTCCACGGAACCGACCGAGCCCGCGGCGCGCCGCACCCGGCTCACCCCCGAGCGGGAGGCCGAGCTCTACGAGGCGGTCCTCCAGATCCTGCGCGAGGTCGGCTACGACGGCCTGACCATGGACGGCGTCGCCGCCCGCACGCACGCCAGCAAGGCCACCCTCTACCGCCAGTGGAAGGGCAAGCCCGAGCTGGTCGCGAGCGCGCTGCGGCACCAGAAGCCGGTCAAGCTGGCGGACATCGACACCGGCTCCCTGCGCGGTGACCTCCGCAAGATGGCGTGTGAGGTGGACGATGACCGGATGGCGCAGGACACCGCCCTTATGCGCGGCCTGGGGCACGCGATCCACACCAACCCCGACCTGCATCAAGCACTGCGCGAACTGCTGATCCTGCCGGAGCACGAAGGGCTCCGCGCCATGCTGCAGCGCGCGGTCGACCGGGGCGAGGTGGCCGCGGACAACCCCGCGCTCGACTTCGTCACGCACATGATGCTGGGCGCGTTCATCGCCCGCTCCCTGATCGAGGACAAGTTCGCGGACGCCGCCTACCTGTCCCGCTACATCGACGCCGTGGTCCTCCCCGCCCTCCGCGTCTGACCCCCCACAGCTCACCCTCCCCCACACTGCCCACCTGACGTGCCGCTCTCGTCGCCGGGCTGCTTCCCCATGCCCTGTTAGCCCACTGATCCGACGGGAGCACCACTTCTCGTGGCCACGTTCCTCTACAGACTCGGCCGGACCGCCTTCCGGCGGCGCTGGTACTTCGCCCTGATATGGGTGGCGCTGCTGGTCCTCGCCGGTTTCGGCGCCGCCACGGCGTCCAAGTCCACCAACAACGACTTCTCCATACCCGGCACCGAGGCGCAGCGCGCCTTCGACCTGCTGGAGAAGCGCTTCCCGGGCAACAACGAGCAGAACGCCTCCGCCCGCATCGTCTTCAAGGCCCCCGAGGGCCAGAAGCTCACCGACGCCAAGAACAAGGCGGCCGTCGAGAAGGTCATCGGCGAGCTCAAGCGCAGCCCGCAGGTCGCCCAGGCGGCCGACCCCTTCACCGGCCAGACCGTCAACCAGGCCGGCACCACCGGCTACGCCTCCGCCGCGTACAAGGTCAAGGCCGACGAGCTGACCGAGGACTCGCGCACCAACCTCAAGGACGCCCAGCAGCACGGCCGTGACGCCGGGCTGACCGTCGAGGTCGGCGGCAGCGTCCTGCAGCAGATGCCCGAGGGCGGCTCCGAGGTCATCGGCATCGCCGTCTCCGCGGTCGTCCTGCTGATCACCTTCGGCTCGCTGGTCGCCGCGGGGCTGCCGCTCCTGACGGCCATCATCGGCGTGGGCATCGGCGTCTCCTCCATCGCGGCCCTCGCCCCGCTGCTGGACCTCTCCAGCAACACCTCCACGCTCGCCATGATGATCGGCCTCGCGGTCGGCATCGACTACGCGCTGTTCATCGTCTCCCGCTACCGCGCGGAGCTGGCCGAAGGCCGTGAGCGCGAGGAGGCCGCGGGCCGGGCCGTCGGCACGGCCGGATCCGCGGTGGTCTTCGCGGGCCTGACGGTCGTCATCGCGCTCGCGGGCCTCATGGTCGTCAACATCCCCATGCTGACGAAGATGGGCATGGCCGCGGCGGGCACGGTCACGATCGCGGTGCTGATCGCGCTCTCGCTCATCCCCGCGCTGCTCGGCTTCGCCGGCAAGCAGGTGCTCGCCCGCAAGGTCCGCAAGGCCGGGCCGGACGCCGCCGGCGCCGGCAAGCCGAACATGGGCACCCGCTGGGCCCGCTTCGTCCTGCGCAAGCCGGTGCTCGTGCTCGTGGCCGGTGTGCTGGGCCTGGGCGCCATCGCCGTGCCCGCGGCCTCGCTGGAGCTGGGCCTTCCGGACGACGGGGCGGCCTCCAAGAGCAGCACGCAGCGCAAGGCGTACGACCTGCTGTCGGAGGGCTTCGGCCCGGGCTTCAACGGCCCGCTCATGGTCATCACGGACGTGGCGGACGCCAAGGACCGCAAGGGTGCCGCCCAGAAGGTCGGCGACACCCTCAAGGGCCTGGACAACGTCGCGACGGTGACCCCGGCGGCCTTCAACCCGGCCGGTGACACGGCCATCCTCACCGTCGTGCCCAAGTCCAAGCCGACCAGCAAGGACACCGAGGACCTCGTCCACGCGATCCGCGACAAGGGCGACTCGCTCAAGGCCGGCACCGGCGCCGAGGTGCTCGTCACCGGCGCCACGGCCATGAACATCGACGTCTCGCAGAAGCTCAACGACGCCCTGCTGCCCTACCTGGCGCTGGTCGTGGGCCTGGCCTTCCTGCTCCTGATGGTCGTCTTCCGCTCGGTGCTCGTGCCGCTGAAGGCCGCGCTCGGCTTCCTGCTGTCGGTGATCGCCGCGCTGGGCGCCGTCGTGGCGGTCTTCCAGTGGGGCTGGCTCGGCTCGCTCTTCGGGGTCGAGGAGACCGGCCCGATCATGTCGATGATGCCGATCTTCATGGTGGGCGTCGTCTTCGGTCTCGCCATGGACTACGAGGTCTTCCTCGTGACCCGGATGCGCGAGGCGTTCGTCCACGGCGAGCGGCCCGGGCAGGCCGTCGTGACCGGCTTCAAGCACGGGGCGCGCGTGGTGACGGCCGCGGCCGTCATCATGATCAGCGTCTTCGCCGGCTTCATCGGCTCGTCCGAGCAGATGATCAAGATGATCGGCTTCGGCCTGGCCATCGCGGTCTTCTTCGACGCGTTCGTGGTCCGCATGGCGATCGTGCCGGCGGTGCTGGCCCTGCTCGGGAAGTCGGCCTGGTGGCTCCCGGGGTGGCTCGCGAAGATCCTCCCGAACGTGGACGTCGAGGGCGAGGGCCTGCGGGACCGCCTCGCGGCGAGCGAGGCGGCGGCGCCGAAGGCGCCCGACGCGGACGAGGACCGGGAACTGGTCAAGGCCTGACCCCTTCGTTTACGGTCGCGGCCCGGCGGCGCCCCTCACCCATGCGGGTGGGCGAGGCGTTGCCGGGCCGCGGCCGTTTCCGGTGGTAGCAGCGGGTCCCCCACGGGGGTGGGTCCGGCACCGCCGGACCGCGCCGTCTCGGCCGAGCGCCGCGGCGGCGGGGGAGGGCCCCGGTCCCACCCTTTCGCCGTTTCCCGGGGGAGCGCCCCCAGCCCCCTGAGGGGTCCGGGGCAGCGCCCCGGTTTCGGGAAGGGGCGGGTCAGGGGAAAGATCCCCGCCGCGACGGCGCTCGGCCACGGCCGAGGAGCCCGGCGGTGCCGAGCGCACCGTAGTCGTACGCCCCGCGCCCCAACACAACGTGGCGTACGCCATGAATTCGCCCGGATGGGGAACCGCCGCCCGCCGGACCCGCGTTTTCCCAAGTCCACGGGCCAACGAACCCGTGGGCGCGTTCGGGGGCGCGCGCGAAGGAAAGGGCTCCGCGTTGAACCTGCTCGATCTGCTGCTGTTGCTCGTCGTCCTCGGCTACGCCGTCTCCGGCTTCCGCCGCGGCCTCGTGGCCAGTGTCGTGCTGCTCGCCGGCTTCCTCGGCGGAGCCGTCATCGGCGTGTGGGCGCTGCCGTTCGCCCTGGAGCCCTTCGAGGCGGGGACCGCCACCGCCGCGGTCGTCGCGGTCCTGGTCGTCCTCGTCCCGGCCGCGATCGGCCACGCCCTGGCCGCCCGCCTCGCCTACGGCCTGCGCCGCCGCCTGACGTGGGCCCCGGTCCGCGGCATCGACGGCGTCGGCGGCGCCGCCGTGAACTCCCTGGCCGTGCTGCTGGTCGGCTGGGTCGTGGCGAGCGTGTTCGTCTCGGCGAATTCGCCGCTCGTGACCCGGCAGATCAGGGAGTCGACGCTGCTGGGCGCCGTCCAGAAGGCGATGCCGGAGCAGGCGCCGACCTGGTTCAGCCGCACCACGGACGCCCTGAACGGCGCGGGCTTCCCGCAGGTCTTCAACCCCTTCGAGAACGAGCCGGCCACGAGCGTGCCGAAGCCCTCGGGCGACGCCGTCACCCCCGCCGCGACGAAGGCGTCCAAGGAGAGCGTGGTCAAGGTCGAGGGCGTCGCGGACACGGGCGAGGGCCGCCGCGGCCAGGAGGGCAGCGGCTTCGTCTACGCCGCGCAGCACGTGATGACGAACGCCCACGTCGTGGCCGGGGTGAACAACCCCACCGTGCGGGTCGGCGGCGTCGGCAAGGCGTACCGGGCGAAGGTCGTCCTCTTCGACCCGAGGACGGACGTCGCCGTCCTGGACGTGCCGGGCCTGAGGGCGCCGGTGCTGCCGTTCGACAAGTCCGCGAAGCGCGGCGACGCGGCGGTCGTCGCGGGCTTCCCGCAGAACGGCGGCCTGGACATCCGCGCTGCCACGGTCGCCAATGAGCTCCGCGCCAAGGGCCAGGACATCTACGGCGACGGCGTCACCACGCGCACGGTCTACTCGGTCCGTTCCACGATCCGCCCGGGCAACTCCGGCGGCCCGCTGCTGACGCCCTCCGGCCGGGTCTACGGCGTGGTCTTCGCCCGCTCCACGGCGGATGCGGAGACGGGCTACGTCCTGACGGCGGCCCAGGTCGCGGAGGCCGCCG
>NZ_JBAMDC010000260.1:0-9539 GCF_036961605.1 Streptomyces sp. KLMMK | reverse complement strand
CACCCCACGGGCCGCAGCCCCGGCGGCAGGCCGCCCCTCCTCGCCCGTAGCCGCGATCTTCAGCTGGCGGACGTACATGAAGACCGCGAAGCTCACGCACAGCGCCAGTGCCGGGGCGCCGACGATGTACGCCCACACGTACCGGATCCCCAGCCGCCGCGACTCGGTGATCATGAAGGCCGCCAGGCCCAGCCAGATCAGCACCAGGTCCGCGTAGATGAACTGGGACGCCAGGTTCGTCAGTGCGTCGTGGAGGAAGTTCCGGATGACGCCGGCCGCGCCGTCGGCCCCGTCGTCCAGGGTCCGCCGCACGAAGGCGACGGCCAGCGCTCCCATGGCGACGAGGCCGCCGAGGGCGAACAACGCGTAGAAGACGCACAGCGCGCGGTCCCTGCCCCGCACTTCACCGAGTCGCATCACGCCGGCCTCCAGGTCGGTCGTAGGAGTGGTCGTAGGGATGGTCGGGGCGAGAGCCGTAGCGGTAGTCGTCGAGGGCGAAGTGCCGGGCCCGCCAGGCGGCTTCGTAGGTGCTGGCGGGACGGACCGCCGGCGCGTCCCCGCGTTCGTCGAAGTAGTAGCTGTTCGAACGCCGGCAGCTCTCGTGCAGGAAGACCGTGCCCGGCTGCCGGCGCAGCGTCCTGCGGAAGGACTCGTCGTGCTTCTCCGGGCGGATCACCGCTTCCGTGGCGCGCCGCCGCCGTGCCTCCCCGATCACCCGCAGCGCGTGGGTGACCTGATAGTCGATCATCCCGAACCACGATCCGCCGGTGAAGGAGTACGGCCCGACGATGAACCACAGGTTCGGGAACCCCTTGACGGACGTGCCTTCGTAGGACTGGAAGCGCTCGGTGCGCCAGAACTCCCTGAGGTCGCGGCCGCCCGTGCCGTGCGTGGGGAAGGGCGGCAGGTTCTCCAGGGTCCGGAACCCGGTGGCCAGCACCAGGACGTCGAACCGCTGCTCCTCGCCGTCCGCCGTGCGGATGCCGGTCTCGGTGATCTCCTCGATGGGCTCGGTGACGAGCCGGACGTTGTCGCGGGTGAAGGCGCGCCAGTAGCCCTTGCCGAACGACGGCCGCTTGCAGCCGAGCCGGTACGCGGGAAGGAGCTTGTCCATCAGCTCGCGGTCGCCTTTGACCTGGCGGCGCAGATACAGCCGGGACGCCGCCTCGCCGGCCTTCACCAGGAAGGGGAACCGGCGGTAGTGGATCATCGCGATGACGAAGCCGGCCTCCGTCGCGGTGTCGGTGACCAGCCGGACCGCCCGCTGTGTCCACGGAGCCGCCCGGAACAGCCGGCGGACCGCGGCGGGCAGCGTGAAGTCCGGCTTGGGAAAGACCCAGACGGGGGTGCGCTGGTAGACGTGGAGGTGCTCCACCCGGGGCGCGATCTCCGGGATCAGCTGGATCGCCGAGGCGCCCGTGCCGATCAGCCCCACGCTCCGGCCGTCCAGTTCCAGGGAGTGGTCCCACGTCGCCGTGTGGACGACGTCGCCCTTGAACCGGTCCAGCCCCTCGATGGCGGGCGCCTTCGGCTTGGTGAGCCAGCCCGTGGCGCAGATGACGAACCGCGCCGTGACCGGCGTGCCGTCCTCCAGGAACACCTGCCACAGGTGCTCCGCCTCGTCGTAGACGGCCCGCACCACCCTTGCGCCGAAGCGCATACGGGGCCGGAGGCCGTACTTGCCGACGCAGTGGTCCGCGTACGCCTTCAGTTCCGCTCCGGCGGGGAAGGCCCGGGACCACGACGGGAAGGGCTCGAAGGCGAAGGAGTAGGAGAAAGCCGTGATGTCCACGGCGATGCCGGGGTAGGTGTTGGCGTTCCAGGAGCCGCCGGCGTCGTCCTGTTCGTCGATGACGGCGAAGTCCTCGATGCCGGCCCGGAGCAGGCCGATCGCCGCGCCGATGCCGGCGAACCCGGCGCCGATCACCAGCACTTCGTGGTCGGGGGGCACCGGTGCGCCCTTCCCGCCGGTCACAGGGACAGGCCGATCGCCAGTACGGCCCCGAACGCGAGCAGCAGCAGGCACGTGTGCTCCAGCGCCGGTATCAGGTCGCTTCCGCGGGCCCCGCTCAGCACCCGGCGCAGCGGGAAGGCCGCGGAGGGGACGGCGGCGATCACGAGCGCGGCCCAGGGGCGGGCGGTGGACAGCAGGAGCGCGGACGCGAAGGCGGCGGCGACGCACAGCGCGTAGTACACGCGGGTGCGCTTCGCGCCCAGCAGCACGGCGACGGTGATCTTCCCCGCGGCGGCGTCGGTGCGGATGTCGCGCAGGTTGTTCGTCGTCAGCAGCGCGCAGGAGAGCAGGCCCATGGGGACGGACGCGCCGAGGGCGAGCGGGGGCACGTGTCCCAGCTGGATGCCGGTCGTGGCGGACACCATCACGACGCCGTGGAAGAGGAAGATGCTGAGGTCGCCGAGCGCCCGGTAGCCGTAGGGCCGGGGGCCGCCGGTGTAGAACCAGCCGGCGAGCCCGCAGTACGCGGTGAGCGGGATCACCCACCAGGAGACCGTCACGGCCATGACCGCGCCGGTCACGATCGCGACGGCGTACAGCAGCATTCCGGCGCGCAGCACCTGCCGGGGCGTCGCCTGCCCGGAGCCGACCAGCCGGGTGGGCCCCAGCCGTTCGTCGTCGGTTCCCCGGATGCCGTCGCTGTAGTCGTTGAAGTAGTTCGTGCCGATGACGAAGCCCAGCATGAACAGCAGGGTCAGCACGGTGCGCCACCAGAGGACCTGGCCGAGCGAGTGCGCGACGCCCGTGCCCACCGCGATCGGCGCCAGGGTCACGGGGAGGGTCTTCAGCCGGGCGCCCCTCACCCAGGTCCGCACGCTGCCCGGGGCCGGCCGCCGGTACGCGGTCACCGGGGCGGTCATCGTTTCGTCCCCACGCCCAGATAGAGGACGTCGGTGGACTTGGTGGGGATCATACGAACCTCCTCGCGTCGTTTGACGACGTAACGGGCCAGGTCGGGCAGGTGCGGGCGCAGCCCCAGCAGCCGGAGCTCCACGCCGTGCGCCCGCGCGACCCCGACCAGCCGCTCCCGGTTGACGAAGAGGCGGTGGTCGTGGGTGCCGCGCGGGGGCCTGCCCGGGAGGGGGAGGTTCTCGGCGAGGGTGATGGCGACCAGCCGGGCCAGGCCGGTGTCGGGGATGGTGTCGACGATCAGCGTGCCGCCGGGGCGCAGGACCCGGCACAGCTCCGACACCACGACGAAGGGCTCCGGGACGTGTTCGAGGCACTGCCCGGCTGTGACGACGTCGAACGACGCGTCGGTGAAGGGGAGTCGGGTGATGTCGGCCCGGAACACCGCGTCGTAGCCGTGCTGCCGCGCCTCCCGGAGCGCCATGGCGGACAGGTCCACGCCGAAGACGCGGTATCCCTTGCCGGCCAGGTGCGGGCCGAACAGGCCGCCCCCGCAGGCGACGTCGAGCAGCCGGGGCGGCTCGCTGCCGTCACCCGCCGCCGGGCCGGGAGCGGTCGCGGTGTCGGGGACGAACGCGGCGCGGGCCCGCGCGATCCAGCCCAGCGGTGCGAGCGCCCCGCGCGGATCCCACCACTGGCCGGCGAGACCGTCGTAATCGGTGATGAAATTTCGTCTGTACCCAGCCACGACCACCGTCCGGGGAAGGGGGATCCGAGCCGAAGGTTTCCGGCTTGAAAGGCTAGGGAGACCGCCGCGGGGCCGCCAGGAAAAGGGCCCTGACGCCGGGTCAACCCGCCACCTGTGACCTGGGTCACAGTGGGGTGGGTGGTGGGCCGGGATGCCCGCCGCTTCGCTATCGGGGCTGGTGGGAGCCCGGGGTGTGGCCGAAGGCGCGGCGGAAGACGTCGATGAAGGCGCTGGCGGACGACCAGCCGCACATGTGGGCCACGGTGGTCACCGGGGTGTTCTCCGCCAGCAGGATCAGGGCGTGGTAGAGCCGCAGTTGGGTGCGCCACTGCGGGAAGGTCATGCCGAGGTCGGACTTGAAGAGCCGGGACAGGGTGCGGTCGCTCGCGCCGACCTCCTTGCCCAGGGCGGCGAGGGTGCGGTCGTCGGTCGGGTCGGCCTGCAGGATCGCGCACAGCGCCTTGAGCCGCGGCACGGTGGGCGCCGGCAGGTGGACGGGCTCCTGCTGCGAGGCCCGCAACTGGTCGAGCAGGACGGCCCGCAGGCGCCCGCGTTCGGGGCTCTCGTCGTCCGGCGCGCGGGTGTAGGCGAGGATCAGCTCGCGCAGCAGCGGGCCGACGGTCAGCACGGTCGGCTCGTCCAGGCCGAGCGGGTTGTCGGTCGCGGGCAGGCCGACCAGGTGCAGGTCGAGCCCCCCGTGCGCCTGGTGGGCGTGGACGGTCCCGGCGGGCACCCAGATGGCGCGGGTGGCCGGGGCGATCCAGGAGCCCGCGTCGGTGGTGATGGCCAGAACACCGCGGGCGGCGTAGACGATCTGGTGGTCGTCGTGGCGGTGGGCGTCGATGGCGGCTCCGGGGGCCAGCCACTGCATGCGGGTCGGCGCGACCGGCTCATGGCGGATGTTCTTCATCGATTGGCAGATTATCGGAAGTGCGACACGGTGCCGAGCGGCGAACATGATGAGGTGCCAAGGAACAAAGCGATCCTCCTCCTCTCGGTCGGGCATGCCTGTGTGGACGTCTACCAGGGTGCGGTGGCCGCGCTCGTGCCGTTCTTCGTCGCCGAGCGCGACTACACGTACGCCGCGGCATCGGGCATCGTGCTCGCCGCGTCGCTGCTGTCCTCCGTGGCACAACCGCTGTTCGGCGTGCTCACCGACCGGTGGGCGATGCCCTGGCTGCTCCCCCTGAGCACGTTCCTCGGCGGGCTGGGGATCGCCCTGAGCGGCCTCGGTGGGTCCTACGCGCTGACGCTGGTGTTCGTGGCCGTCTCCGGGGTCGGCGTCGCGGCGTACCACCCCGAGTCCGCCCGCGTCGCGCGCGTCGCCAGCAAGGGCAGTCACACCGCGATGGGCTGGTTCTCGCTCGGCGGCAACCTCGGCTTCGCCGTAGCCCCCCTGATGGTCGCAGGGGTCATGGCCGCCGGAGGCCTGCGGCTCACACCGCTGTTCGTGGTGCCCGCTCTCGCCGGCAGCGTGCTGTGCCTCCTCGTCGTGCGCATGCTGGACAGGACGTCAGGGACCGGTGCCCGCAAGGACGTTGCCGCGGCGGGCGCCGACGACAGGGCTTCGTTCGTGAAGCTGGCGCTGGCGGTGGTCTGCCGGTCCATCGTGTTCATCGGCCTGAGCACGTTCATCTCGTTCTACACCCAGCAGCGCACGGGTGGCGGTACGGCTGCCGGCACCGCGGCGCTGTGCGTGCTCTACCTGGGCGGCGCGGTCGGCACGGTGCTGGGCGGCAACCTGGCCAACCGGTGGGACCGGGTCACCGTCGTGCGCGGCGCGTACCTGATGACCGTCGCCGCCGTCGCGGGCATCGTCTTCGCCCCCGGCCCGGTGATCTACCTTTTCGTGGCCCTCACTTCGGCCGGGCTCTACATCCCCTTCTCGCTGCAGGTCACCCTGGGTCAGGACTACCTCCCCTCGCGCGTCGGCACCGCCAGCGGGATCACCCTCGGCCTGACCGTGAGCATCGGCGGCCTCGTCAGCCCGGTCATCGGCAGCGTCGCCGACGCCACCTCCTTGCAGACGGCCCTGGCCCCGCTGATCGCGATGCCCGCCCTGGCCTGGCTGCTCTTCCGGACCCTGCCCGAGCCGGTCGTGCCGAAGCCGGCGGCACCGGCGGCCGGACCGGCTCCGGCCCCCGTGCAACAGGGAGCGGCGGCCACCCCCGAGGCCGAGCTCTCCCCCTCCCGGCGGGACGCCCGTTGACGGCCCCTGCCCGCCGGCCGCGGAAGCCTCCGGGCCCTCACCGGCCCGGAG
The DNA here is from genome assembly GCF_036961605.1 of Streptomyces sp. KLMMK. NCBI lineage: Bacteria > Bacillati > Actinomycetota > Actinomycetes > Kitasatosporales > Streptomycetaceae > Streptomyces > Streptomyces sp. KLMMK. Next base: position 3,668 of record NZ_JBAMDC010000260.1, on the reverse strand, counting down.
GCTCCCGTCCGTTTTGGCGCCCCGGCGTTCCCGGGGTCCGGCTCACGGCGGGCTGTGGCCGGTGTCCGCTGCCGACGCCAGCATCCGGTCCCGGTAGGCGCCCGGCGTGACGTGGACGAACTCCTTGAAGCGGGCGATGAACACGCTCGGCGAGGTGAACCCGCACAGGTGGGCCGTATTGGTGACCGACTCGCCGTTGGCGAGGTGGGCCAGTGAGGCGACCAGGCGGACGAGGGTCCGCCACTGCGGGAAGGACATCCCCAGCTCGGCCTTGATCAGCCGGCGCAGGGTGCGCTGGCTGGTCCCCAGGTCCCGCGCGTGGTCGTCGAGACTGCGGCCGTCGGCGGGGGCGTGGATCAGCGAACTGCTCAGCGCCAGCAGCCGCGGGTCGCGGGGAGTGGGCAGCGACAGCGCATTGGACTGGTGCTTCTCGCTGCGGAGTTCGTAGCGCAGCACGTTCTCCAGCGCGGACCGCATCCGGGCCGGCCGGTCCGGTTCGGACAGCGCGGTCAGCACGTGCCGGGCCAGCGGGGTCAGGTTCACCACCGTGGGGCGGTCGCCGGCCCGGGCCCGCATCGGCGGGTAGGCCAGCATGATCGTCGACACGAGGCTCCGGGTGTGGGCGCGGTGGGAGTGCTCGAGCCCCGGCGGGATGACGACGGCGCGGTCCGGGGCGGCGACGACCCAGGTTCCCAGTGCCGTGATCACGGCCAGGACGCCGGTGTGCGGGACGACGACCTGCGTCTGCTCGTGCCGGTGCGGAGGGACGGTCTCGTCCGGGCGCAGGACGAAGCGCCGGACGACATCTTGATCATGGCCGTTATGAAGTATCACCTGGCCGATTATTCACTACCGACTGAACAGACGGTTTTGAGAAGCTCCAGGGCAGGGGGGTGCAGAAAGACATTCGAACGGATTCCACGACTTTCCTCGGGGCGCGATCTCCGCGTCCGTAGCGTTTTCCGGACCCGACCAGCCGGATAAACGCCCGGGGTGACCGGCGGTGCCGCGCCGGCCGAGCCCCAACCTTTCCATTCTCAGAGCTTCAGCGCGTCCATTCATCGCCCTTTCCGCACATGCGACACATGATGTGGTCCGGGCTGATCCAGCATGCCCTGCGGACCACGACTCGCTTTGCCGTGGATTGTTTCGGCGATCCCTGCAGAGGAATGGAAGTGAACGCAACGCATGACCTTCATCACCGCTGCCCACGAGCTGCTCGAGAGCGATGTCTACATCGATTTGCGGCCCACTCTCGGCATACCGCTCCACCTCAAATGCGAAGGTTTCAACTTCGCCGGATCCATAAAAATCGTCCCGGCCACGTGGATGGTCGCCACCGCGGAACGCGAGGGCGTCATCGGCCCCGACTCCATTCTGATCGAGTCCTCTTCCGGCAATCTCGGCGTGGCTCTGGCCGTGACCGCCGCGTCGAAAGGGCTGCGCTTCGTCTGCGTCACCGACCCCAACTGCAACCCCGCCACGGTCAACCTCATGCGGGCCCTGGGCGCCGAGGTCGTCATCGTCGGCGAACCCGATGCGACCGGCGGTTACCTGGCCGCCCGCAAGGCGTACGTGCGAAAGCGCTGCCGGGAGGACCCCGCCTGCGTCTGGCTCAACCAGTACGAGAACCCGGCCAACTGGGCGGCGCACTACGAGAACACCGCCCCCTTCATCGCCAAGCAGTTCCCCGACCTCGACACCCTGTTCATCGGCACGGGCACCGGAGGCACCCTCATGGGCTGTGCCCGCTACTTCCGCGAACACCGGCCTCAGGTTCGCATCATCGCCGTCGACAGCGTCGGCTCGGTCAGCTTCGCAGGAACCCCGGGGCCACGGCACATCCCCGGACTCGGCGCCGGCACGCCGATGCCGCTGATCGACCCGGAACTCACCGGCGACCTCGTCGACGAGGTCATCCGCGTCCACGAGATCGACACCATCCGCACCTGCCGCCGGCTCGCCGCGCGCGGGATGCTCCTGGGCGGTTCCTCGGGAACGGTCGTCAGCGCCGCCACCCGGTGGCTCGCCCGGCACCGCACCCCCGCCCACACCGCCGTCGCCATCGCCCCCGACCTGGGGGAGCGCTACGTCGACACCATCTACGACGACACGTGGGTCACTCATCACTACGGCCACGACGACGTCCACTCACTCCTGGAGAACCATTGAGCGACCAGGCAGAAATCCCAGAATTCTCCGTCGTTCCGGGCCGCACGGTGCACCGGGTGCTCGACGGCCGCCAGCGGGAAATCACCGAACTCGTCGAAAAGGCATACCTCCTGCACGGCGAGGCCCGCACCATCAATCCGCCCTCCTACTTCCTGCGTTTTCCCGACCGGCCCACCGCCCGCATCATCGCCCTGCCGGCGTCGGTCGGCGGCGACCGCCCGGTCGACGGCATCAAGTGGATCTCCAGCTTTCCCGCCAATCTGGACCGGGGCATTCCCCGGGCCTCCGCCGTCCTCGTTCTCAACGACCCGGTCACGGGATATCCGTACGCGTGCCTGGAGAGCTCCATCATCAGCGCCGTGCGTACCGCCGCCTCCGCCGCGGTCGCGGCCCGGGCCCTTATCGGAGGGCGCTCCGCACTTCGTGTGGGATATCTCGGCACCGGGCTCATCGCCCGCTATCTGCACACTTACCTCTCCGCGCTCGACCTGACCCCCGAAGAATTCGGCGTCCACGACCTGTCGGCGGATTACGCCCGTAGTTTCGCGGATTATCTGGGCACCGCCGCCGGCACCGCGGCCGTACGCGTCCACGATTCTGCCGAGGAACTCGTCCGCTCTTCCGACGTGGTCGTCTGCGCCACCACGGCGGCGGCACCGCACCTCGTCGACCCGTCCTGGTTCGCCCACCATCCGCTGGTGCTGCACGTGTCCCTGCGGGACCTCGGCACCGACGTCATCCTCGACAGCGTCAACGTCGTCGACGACGTCGAGCACGTCCTCAAGGCGAACACCTCGGTCCACCTGGCCGAGCAGCTGACCGGCGGCCGGGACTTCCTGGACGGCACGCTCTACGACGTCCTCACAGGCAGGACGGCCGTCCCCGACGACCGCACCGTGGTCTTCTCGCCCTTCGGCCTGGGCGTGCTCGACCTCGCGGTCGGCGAACACGTCTTCACCCGGGCCCGGGAACAGGGCGGACTCTCCGTGGTCGACGGCTTCTTCCACGACCTGCAGCGCCACGGCAGCCCGGGTACGGAGGCGGTGACCCGATGACGACGTCACAGGACACGCAGCCGGGCACGCGGCAGGACACGCCGCAGGCCACCGGGCGCGCGGTGCACGTCCGCGCCGAACTCTCCCTGGCACCGGGCACGGTGGACCGGGCGAACGCCCTGGCCCTGCGCAGGGCCCAGGACGCCGACACGCGGACGGGCGTGCTGGAGTACGTCATCCGGCACGCCGAGCAGGAACCCGACCGCCCCGCCGTCACCGAGGGCGAACGGACGCTGACCTACAGGCAGTTGCTGGACAGGGTCGCCGCGATGCGGGACACCCTGCTCTCCCGGGGCGTGCGCGCCGGTGACGTGGTCGCCGCCGTGGGCCCCCGCAGCACCGGCACGCCCGTCGTCTTCCTCGCGCTGGAGAGCCTGGGCGCCTCCTACCTGCCCGTCGACCCGGGCTGGCCCGAGGGCCGGGTCCGGGACGTGCTCGGCC
>NZ_JBAMDC010000026.1:0-48554 GCF_036961605.1 Streptomyces sp. KLMMK | reverse complement strand
TCACAGCCCTGAGATAGCTGACCCAGGGCGCTGGAGAGTGTCAGTCACCCCTTGGTCTGCAGATTCTGGTGGCACAGGCCCGTGATCAGTGCGGCCCGGCCGAGGCCGTGACGATGTAGCGGTAGGCATTGTCCCTGTGGCAGGGGCCCGCACTGGCCGACGTCTGTCCAAGTCCACCGCTGCAGGCTGCCGCGCAGGCGCTGGAGGAGCTCCGGCTGGCCCCGGTGGAGCGGCTGGCCGCGAGCTACCTGCAGCTGGGCGAGCATGCCCGGGCCGCTACTGTCCTGCACGCCGAGGCGGTTGGCCACCCGCTGCGTGAATCCCTCGCCGCCGCCCTCACGACGGCGCTCCACGGGGCGGGCCGCCGGTCGGAGGCGCTCGACTGGTTCCACCGCACCCGGCGCCTGCTCGTCTGCCTGGTCACCGGACCCGCAGGGGTAGGGAAGACCGCGCTGGTGGTGCAGCGGGCCCCCTGTAATCGCGCCGGCTTTCCGGCGGCCGGCTCTACGCCGACCTGCGTGGCTTCGGCGAGACAGGCGAGCCGACCCCCGCCGAAGTACTGCGCGAGTTCCTGCCGGCCCTGGGTGTCGCGCCGCACCGGATGCCGGAGTCGGCGAACGGCGCGGCCGCGCTGTTCCGATCCCTGGCCGCCGACCGGGAGCTCCTCGTCGTCCTGGACAACGCGCGCGACTCCGAACAAATCAGGTCGCTCCTGTCGGGCGGTCCCCGCTGCGTCACCGTCGTGACCAGCCGGTACCGGCTGTCGGGGCTGGCCGTCACCGACGCCGCCCGGTCCGTCCTCGTGGACGTCCTCACGCCGGAGGACGGTACGGCGCTCCTCGCCGGGGTGCTCGGCAAGGAGCGGGTGTTCGCGGAGCCGACGGCCGCGCGGCGGCCGGCCGAGCTGTGCGGAGGGCTGCTGCTCGCTCTGCGGGTGGCGGCCGCCAGCCTGGCGGACCGGCCGGGCCGGGCGTTGAGCGAGATGAACGCCGAAATGCTCGATTCGACCCGCAGGCTGAGCCTGCTGGACATCGAGGACACCGGTGTACGCGCGGCCCTGCGACTGACCGTGGGGCAGCTCCCCGAGCACGTCGCCCGTCACTTCGCCTGTCTCGGCCGCCACCCTGATACACGCTTCGACCGGTACGCGACCGCAGCCCTGACACCAACGGACCTGGCCACTGTAGAGGCCATGATGGAACGCCTGGTCGCTTCGCACCTCGTCACGGAAACCGCGCCGGGACTCTCCGCCCCGGCAGGCGACCTGCGCGGCGAGGTGACCGGCCTGGTCGTCCTGTCCTGGGCTGGGCGCAGGGCGTGCTGGGAGACCTGGGGGAGGCCGCGGAGGGATGTGCACGGGCGGTGGAGGTGGCCCGCAAGCGGACGACCGGTACATCGAGCGACTGGCCCTGTATCACCTCGCCCGGTACCGGCCGGACACCGGCAGTGGCAGGCGGCTTTCGAGACGGCGGCCGAGGCCCTCGCCTTCGAGGACTTCCCCGGCACCCTGGTTGCGCCCCGGGTGCTGCTGTTCACGGCGACGGGAGAGGCGCTGCTGGAAGTCCCGGGGACGAGCCCGGGGACGAGCCCGAGGGCATCCGGCGGTACGGGAGCTCGGCGTGCTGCTGCGGGTGTCGGCGGACGCGGGACTCCAGGCACGGTCCGACGCGGCGGTTGCGCGGCTCACGACACGGACGGATCACTGACTCAGTGACACCAGTGGTCAGTGTTGCAGCGGCTTGAGCGGCCCGCTGCAACACTCACCGCTGAGAGTCGAGGGCTTGGTGTCGTTCAGCACGCCATCGTGGGCCGACCGGCTGTCGTCCGGACTGCTGAGCCATGGGCTGCACTTCCTGACTGCCCTCACACCGTGTCAGGCCGGATCAGGCCGAGAAAGCGTTCAGCTTCGCACCGGTCACCGGAGCCTGCGGCTTGAACGTGTAGTCGAACTTGTACGTCGTCTCGTGCGAGCTCGTGAAGTGCGGGCACACCAGTGGGCCCACCATCCCGCCCTTCGCACCCATCTCGATCCACCAGCCTGCGCAGCGCCCGTCCGGCGCGCCTCCCCAGCCCTTGCCCGGCAGCAGGTCCTCGACCCAGCCGGTGACACGCGTGGTGCCGTCGCTCTGCGGGCACATCGATATCTCGCCGCGCCCGAAGGACTTCGTCCCGGCGGCCGTGACGCACGCCGGCCCGTCGGACGGCGCGGCCTGGGCGGTGGGAGCGGTCAGCAGAGTCAGGGCGCCGGCGGCAGCGGTCGCTCCGGTCAGGGCAAGGGTGCGGACAAAGCGTCTCATGGTCGTTCCTTTTCTCCTAAAAGGCTTGAGGGAGAGAAAATCACGAAGTGGATCAACAACACCAGGGGGTGTTCAACCGTCCGTACCGGAACTCGGGCCACCGGCCGGCAGGGGAACGCGCTTGATCGTGTTGCGTCGGATGCAGTCCGGGCCGACGTGTTCCGGCGACATCATCCTGCGTATCGCATAGAGTTCCGCGCGAAAGCGCCCATGTGGTCGAATATGGTCGGGATCCTCCCATTGGGTCGAGCTAGGGCTCGATGTGCGACCGGCAGGGCCTCCAGGACATGGACAAGGAGCGCCGATGAGGGTTTACGAGGCCATGGTCAGGGGGCTGGAACGCATCGCCGTAGATGCCGCATTCGGTGGTGCCGGCGAGAACGCCGCCGGGGCCATGTTCGCCGCCACGACGAAGAAGTCCTTCCTGCTCGACGATGCCGCCAACACGTGCGAAGTGCTGGAGGAAGCGGTCAACATCGCCTTCGAGGGCAGGCCCGGGACCGTCCACATCCACGTTCCCGAAGACCTGACGCACCGCGGCGTCGCGGTCCCGAATTTCCGGGACATCCGGCTCGACGTCGCACCCGTCCTGCCCGACCCGGCACAGGTGGAGGAGATCGTGGCGGTCCTGGCGGATGCCTGGCGAGGCGGCGCAAGGTCGTGGCCCTATGGCCGGACACGTCAACGGCGCCATCGGTCTGAAAATGGCGCACCCGGAGCGGACAGTCGTCGTCGGCTGCGGCGACGGATGTTATTCGCTGTCCGGTTTCGAGCTGATGACTGCCGTCGAGCACGAGATCCCGGTCATCTGGGTCATCTTCGATGACCAGGAATTCAAGCTGATCAAGCTCTTCCAGCTCGTGACGTACGCGGAGACGGCGCTGGTCGAGTTCCAGAACCCGGACTTCGCCTCCTACGCGCGGGCGTGCGGTGCCGACGGCTACCGGGTGGAGACGCTCGAGGAGTTCGAGGACGCCTTCCGCGCCGCATTGTCCACCGGCTGGCCCACCCTCATCGACGCCAGGATCACGCGATGGGCGGTCCCGCACTACAGCCCCTCACCCGACGGTGTGATCGCCGGTCTCGTCGAGACCGTCGAAGCACGTTTCCGCGACCGGTAGCCGGCCGACGCCTCGCGGTTCCCGTACGTCCGCCATCGGCCTCCGGCCTCCGGCCCCCCGGCCTCCGGTCCGCGCCCCACGACCTGCCCTCACACCTCGCACCTCACACCCCACATCCCGCGCCTCGCAATGCGCCTTCCCTACCAGGGAGACCCGTCCCCATGCCCACACACGACCATGTCGGCCTCGACGCCCTCATGACCCGCCCGCTGCTCACGTCGGTCTGGCACCGTCGCACCCACCGGGTCAGCCGCGGCAGCTCCGTCGAGGCCGGCTCGATGAGCTGGACGTCCACCCGGCCGCGCGCACCCCTGACGGAACTCGAAGAGGCCGTCCTGATCGCCATGACGGGATGTACCGGCCTCACCATGCCGGACCGCCCGTTCGCCGACCCCCGCGACGGTAAGCCGATCATGGCCAAGCCGAACCTCAACATGGCCGGGCGGACCGCGGGCAGTCCCGACAACGCCCAGGGCACGTACTTCTTCCTGATCAACGACACCGGCACCTACTTCCTGCGCAGGCTCCCGCCTCCCGCAGACGGCTCACCAGCGGTGTTCGACGCCGAGACCCTGTGCGCGCGGGCGGCCGAGGCGAAGGTGCGGCTGCTCGACCACCGCATCGATGTCCCGCACGGGAACCGCGACTTCCCGGCCTACCTCGACTCCAACCGGTTCTTGTCGAACCTGCCGGGCACCACCATCCTGTTCCCGGTGGTGGACCTCTCCCGGCAGTACATCAACGGGATGATGTACCTGCTGACCCAGCCCGAGGGGGCACGGCCGGCCATCGTCGACGACCGCAACTTCTACCGCCCCGCGGGTGTGAAGAAGTGGGTGAAGTCGGGATTCCTGAACAAGGACATCAAGCTCCCCCTCGGCGCCATCTGGGCGATGCGCACACAGATCGAGGCGGACCTGCTGCTGCAGAACCTCATGCTCACGGCCGACGCCATGGGCCTGGGGGCGTGGATCCACGCCTCGCTCGCTCCGCCGATCATGCTCGGCGACCCGAAGTTCCGTAAGACCTACGGTGCGATGCTCGGCTTCGACTGGGCCACCCCTCGCTGGAAGCCCGCGGACCTGCTCCGCTGGCAGGTGCCGCTGCCCCGCTTCGCGAACCTGCGAGCGACCACCGTCGGCTTGCGCCACGACGGGGAGCACCTGATCAAAGCGATGTGCCCGCCGAACTACGCATCGATGGCCGATGCGGTCGACGAGGTCGTGGCGGACAAGTTCGGGCCGGAGGGCATCTACTCCGACGAGGGCCTGTTCGCCCGGATCTACCAGGGCGAGTTCGGCGCCCAGTACCTGCGCCAGGCCAGCAACTACTCCGCCGACGTCATCGCGTGCACACGCGACATCTGCACCTACATCCACGAGACCCATGGGCGGTTTCCCGCACACTGCGACACCATTCACGCACCGGGGGTCTGGCTGCAGGCGCACCACGTCGAGAACGACTACTACGAGCGCTTCTTCCGCAACGGGCTGACGGAGGCCCACCAGCTGCACGATGAGCGGTGGCACACGGCCGGGTGACCGAAGACCGGGTGAAGGCACGCGGTCGCCGTGGCCGTGGCCGTGGCCCTGGCCGGGCCTCCCTCAGAGGCTGCCGGGCCCGGAGTTGTTCCGGGCGGGTTCGACCGGGCGCCAGGGTGCGAACACGTTGGCCGAGCGGGGCAGGAAGCCCGCAAGCTCCGGGCAGTGCCGCAGCAGGAGACTCGTCATGCCGTTGCGTTCGATCCAGTCCATGCCGAGCGGCGTGTACACCTCGGGACGGAAGTCGACGGTGAGGAAGCGGTCGCTCTGCAACCGCCTGCTGGCCATCACGATGAAGATGCGGAAGGCCGTGTCGCTGAAACCGAAGCCCTCGGGTGGATTCTCGGCGAAGAGACCGATCATCGTGTCGATGTCGTCGACGGTGCGGTACACGTCCTTGAGCCGGGCGAGGGTCTCCGGCTCGGTTGTCAGCTCCTCGAACCGCTTGATGCGCGGCTTGTGCAGGCCCGCGCGGAAGTCGTTGTAGCGGGGAACGCCACGGCGCCGGGCGCGGACCAGATCGACCACGGACAGGTCGATCACCTCGCCGTCCCGCTCGAAGGCTTGCAGGGCGCGGGGGAAGTTGTGCAGGGTGATCGCCCCCGGGTGGGCGATTCCGAGTGAGTACAGAGCGTTCGCCAGCCCCGTCTTGCGCATGAGGGGCTCCGCGGCGGCGCCCTGCACGGCGTTGAAGTCCAAGGTGTCGATCCGGTGACCGAACCTGTGGTCGACGATCTCGAAGTCGTCCGGAATCAGCGGGTGCATCCGGTAGACGGTGACGAAGTCCTCGGTGAGGGAGTACGGCGCGGCATGGTGATCCGGGAGGGTCTTGGGGATGCCGGTGAGCGAGTGCGCCTCGAACAGCCAGAGGCCCAGCTCGGTGAGCCAGTTCTTCGGGGGTCCCTGCCAGTTGGTCTTCAAGGAGATGTCGATCGTCTCCGTCGCCAGGATCGCGGGCGTCCACTCCACGGTGTGGATCTTGGCGATGAGAGCGGAGACGATGAGGCGCGCCGTGTGGTACACGCGCTTCTGGTCCAGGTGAGGGTATTCCCGCCGCAGTGCTTCACAGATGACGTTGTGTTCGCGTGCGAAGACGGTGTGCATGGCGCTGAGGCCGAGCCACCAGCTCTCCCTGAACCCGGTCAGCGGGATGCCGTCGGGGCCGATCGGCAGGTGCCCGTCCTCCAGGCGCAGTGCCGCGCCGCCGTCCGGCTCGCGCAGCGACATCGCGGTCTGCTGGTCACCGCCGTAGACCTCCGAACCGTCCCACCAGTGGGAGGCGATATTGGCGAAGAGGGCGGGCGGTGCGAGGCCGCCGGGCGGCTGCACGCCCTTGTTCTCGGCGAAGCGCATGACGTTCTCGGGCGGCCCGCCGGGGGAGTTGCGCCAGGTCATGCCGGGCGGGAGCGGGACCTCCACACTCAGTGTGCCGGTGGGGTAGCGCTGGTGGTTGACCCAGTCGTGCACCTGGAACTGGATCCACGCGGCGGCGAGGATGTTCAGCGACCGGGCGGGGAGGAAGGCGTCACGGTGGAGCAACTGCCTGCTCACGGTGACGGGGTTGGGGCTGTCGAACAGGTCGGGCCGGTAGACCGGCGCGAGGTTGCGGCCGAACGTGGCGCCGACGGCGCCCATCTTCGGAGCGGACAGGTCGTTGTACGAACCGTCGTAGCTGCGCTCCACCCGTAGCTGTTCCTCGACGGGCGGCGGCACCCGCTGCACCTTCGGAGGTGCCTCGTGGATCTCCGTGTCAATCAGGTTCTCGCGACGCAGCGTCTGGCGCAGGGCCACGAGGTTGAGCAGGCCCAGCCGTGTCGGCAGCCGGTGCCAGGGGACGAACCGGTTGAGGGCGCCGAACCCCGCGCGCAGCGGGACGCCGAGTACGGCGTTGCGGCGGGGTTCCCCGGTGACGAAGCGATGCCCCAGGCGCAGGGCGCTGCTGGCCTCGTAGGCGGCTTTGCGGGCCCGGTTGAGGTTGCCCAGGGGGCGGAAGCCCTCCGTCGTGTTCCACGGGTTGAAGGCGAGCTGCTCGATCCGGGAGGCGGCGGCACGTGCCGGTGCGGCGTCCAGGTCCTGGCGCGGGACGACCAGTGTCGCCACGGGGATCACCGGCGTGTCGGCCTCCTTCCACTCGGCTGCGCCGTCCTCGATGGGCGTGCGCCCGCTGTCCACGTAGCGCTGCACGCACAGCTCGAGGACGACGTCCGCCGTGCGAAGGCGCTGGGCGAGCTCGTGGCGCAGGTGGTCGGGGTCGGTGCGGGACGGGGGAGGGGCCGAGGGCGCGTCCGGGGCGGGGCGGAGCTGATAGCGCACGGGCCCCGCGTCGCCCCAGAGGACGGCGCCACGGCTCCAGTACGTCGCGAGCGCGAGACTGCGCACGGTCTGCCGGCTTCCGGTGCGTACGTTGCGGCGCATGCGCCCGGCCGTGGGCCGGCCCACGGCCAGGGGAAGCTTGACGAACAGCGCGAATGCCTTGCGGGGCGTCGAGCCGGCACCGGCCATGGCCTTCGCGAACGCGACGAACTCATATGCGTTGCGGGCGTGGGAGACCGGGAAACTCGTCATGAGGAGGTCGTGGGCGTCGTCCGGGCCGGTCCGGATCCGCAGCGCGGCCCCCCGCAGGTCAGGAGCGTGATCGGGCTGCCGGGCGCCGCTCGCGTTGGACAGGCGGACGGTGACGGGGTACTCCGCTCCGGGCAGTACGAATCCGGTCCGGAGGTCGTCGGGGAGGTCGTCGCGGATCGTCAGCCGGGCGTTCTCGACACCGAGGGCCGCCTTGGCATGGAAGGCTCGCGCGATGCCGGCGGCTCCGCTGCGCTTCTTGACCTTGATCTGTACCCGCATCAGATCGCGGACGAGCCGCTCGACGAGAGCTCGCTCAGCCTCGGGGGAGCCACCGGCGTAGCGTTCGTACTGCCCGGCCTCATGCATCGTTGCTTCTTTCCGAACGTGACGCCTTCTCGTGGCAGTGGCGCGGGGGAGGGAGGGGACGGGCACGCTCACGGGGCGGCTGCTCTGCCTGCGGGAATGTGTGTTCTTGGGCTGTCCGGCCTGCTTGGTCTACCTGATGTACCTGATCTGCTGATCTATTGATCTGCTTGATCCACCTGAGGTGATTTTGCATCCCTGGGACGGGCAGTGCCGAGCGCTGCGAGGCAGACGGGTGGCCACGGCCCGCATCAGTGGAGCGCTTCGGGACCTTTTCCGGCTGGTCGCCTGCCGTCCAGTTCCGGGAAGGCGAAGACGTCGGCGTTCGGGAATTCCGGAACCGCGATCTCCACTGCCGGGACCGTCAGCTCGCCGCCCTCCTCCTCGGGCTCGTCGAGACATACGTAGCTCACCTCGCCCTTCGGCGTCGCGACCTCCCAGATCCAGGGCAGGTGCACGTTTCCGGGGAAGAGAAGGGAAGTGCCCATGGCGCGGGCGAGGAGCACGGCCAGATCCCGCTCCGCGGGACGGTAGGACCGCTCCGCCGCGAGACCGACGTCGAAGGCCCAGTCCAGATCCCCCCTTCGCCGTTGAAAGCCGCAGAGCACGGGGGCGTCCCACCGGCAGTCGTACGTGCCTGTCACGTCGTCGCCGTCGTACAGCTCGACGTCATGGGCCGGCAAATCGAAGACCTCCGCCAGGGCGACGCGCATCCGGGCGCGGGTGTTGTGTCCCGGCGCCAGGAAATTGTAGAAGGCCGGCGGTCCTTCGCTCACTTCTGTACTCCTTTCCATGTTTTTCTCCGGCATGAATCGCTCAAGGCGGGGGCGCGCAGCAACTACCCTCCGGGGGCCACGCTCCCCGAAGGCCTTCGGATTGAACCGGAAACGGCATGTGCCGTATTCCTCTGCGCCTGCGGGGAGAAACGGCATGGCGAAGCCTGGCTGGAGGCCCGGGACCGGGGCGCTGCCGGCGCCCTGCCCGGCGGTGGAGGAGCATCGGAGGCGGCCTGCACCCCTGAGCCGGCTCCGACCGGTAGCGGGGGGACGGGACAGCTGAACGCACCGCAGTTCACGAGGCCGCCGCGCATACACCCGTGGTGGCGGACCCGACTGCGGAAGCCTGCTGTGATCGTCGGCGCGGTGGTGATCCTTGCCGTCGCGGGCCTCGCGGGCCTCGCGAGCCTGGCATATCGCCTGGCCGGGCATCGGCAGCATGCGCACACCCATGATGCCGTCCGAGGTTATGCCCGCGCATGGCGAAGTCTGCGTTTTCTACCAGGACATGGAAGCCTGCGCCAACAGCGACGGATTCAGCCGAGTGAAACCTTACCCATCGCCGCGGCAGGCGGCGTGTGCGCCCGCCGGTTGTGCGTGTGAGGTGCGAGAGCGGCTCAGGAGAGCCAGTCGGAGTAGCGGGTGGGGGCGAGGTGGGCGTTCTTGTCGGTGAGGACGTCGCCCTTGACGGCGGCGAACATGCCGGCGGTGGGGTCGGTGACAACGGTGCGGCTGTCGGACTTGTGGGACAGGGTGATCCGGCCCAGCTCGTCCAGGGGAAAGATTTCGGGTCCGGCGATGTTGCGAATGCCTCCGAGCGGGGCGCCGGCGGCGACTTCCGCCACGGCGGCGGCCACGTCTTTGGCGGCGATCGGCTGGATCGGTGTGGCGGGTAGCCGGACGGTGTCGCCGTCGGCGGTCCAGGACAGGATCGCGTCGATGAATTCCATGAACTGCGTCGCGCGGAGGACCGAGTAGGGGATCGGTCCGGCGGCGAGGATGTCCTCCTGGAGCGCCTTGGCCCGGTAGTAGTCCAGCTCGGGTACCTGGTCTACGCCGACGATCGAGAGAATGACGAAGTGCCGGATACCACCCTTCTGGCCCGCGGCCAGAAGATTGTCCATGGAGGTCTGGAAGAAGGCTGGGGAAGCTTCGTCGAAGGTCGGGGAATTCGTCAGGTTGACCAGGACGTCGGCCCCCGCCACCGCCTCGTCCAGCCCCAGGCCGCTGATGACGTCGGTTCCGGTGGACTGAGAGTGGGGTACCGCCTCGTGCCCGGCGGCGTTCAGATTGTCGACGACCTGCGACCCGATCAGGCCGGTTCCGCCGATGACCGCGAACCTCATGACAAACCTTTCGCCAGGAGCCACATCTGAAAGTGACACATGGCCACTATGCGCGCGTTTGATGTGAGGTCAGGGGTGTATATCCCGCCAGCGTGTTGCCCAACTGGCCGACTCCGGCACTCAGTGGCCGGTTGAAGTGCTCGGTTTCGCCATTCGGATCCGATGCGCGCAGGACGGCGGCCCCCGCCGGGGCGAACCGGGTCGCCCCAGCGGGATGTTCAGCCGTTCACGTTCAGTCGTTCAGTCGTTCAGTCGTTCAGCCGAATGGCGAATCAGCGCGTGCAGTTGATCGCGGCGTTGGCTCCGTAGTAGCCGGGTGCGAGCCGGTAGGAATTGGCGTAGAGCAGCACACACTGCTCATTGAGGAAGCCGCTGATCAGCGCGCTCTGGCGAGCCATCTTCTCGGCTTCCCGCTTCGCTTCCTTGGGGCTGTTCTCGTACGCGGAGCCCGTGAAAACCTGCGTCTCCTGGACGCCGGCGTCGGCGCGCGCAACGGTCGGCGCGAGCGCGGCGAGGCCCGCGAGAGCAATGGCAACCCCACCCCGGATGAGCATCGAGGTCATGTCGGTATTCCCCCTCTTGATGGAAAACATTGTGATTCAGCGCTGGCAGAACAGGCCGGCGACCGCGGCGTACACGCCGCCGCCGACCCACCTGACGTCGGTGGCGCGGACATGGCACTGGTTCGCCTGCCATCCGGCCGACTGGGCGATCGTGTACGCGATGCGGACCGCGCCGTCCACCGCCTGGGACGGCGAGGTGCCGATCCCGTTGCCAGTGAACGTCCTCACCTCCGGCGAGACGGGCCCCAGGGGGACGGCTTCGGAGCCGGCCTGGGCCGCCTGGGCGGACGAGACACCTCCTATGAGACACGCCGAGGCGGCAAGGGCCACGGCGGTGGAACGCAGACGTAGCGCGGACGAGCGGCCCACGGGCACTCCTCGATGGTCGCTTCGACGGTGACTGAACGGCCAGAGCACATGACAGGGGCCCATGCCGAACCCCGGTACGGCTCACATCCCACCTGAGTCCGAACCATCCCACTACGAAGAAACCGGCCATTGGCACGGCGAGGGGCTTTCGGCCCGTGCCGATGGCGACGAAGGAAGAGGCGCGTGGGGTGTTCAGGCGAGAGGCTGAGTGTCCCCTGCGAAGACGATGATCTGATCGATGAGGTTTCGCCGCAGGTGGACGACGTCCGTTCCCGTCAGGCGGGGGCCCTCGTCAGGTGTGGTGAAAACCCACTGATACCGGGCCCACTCGTCCGGCATGTCCACTTCTGAGCAACGGGTCATCGTGCCGGTTCCTGCCGGATGACGCCGAATGTCCTGTACGAAGCGCTCGACTGCCTCGATCCCCTCGCTGCGCCCCAACGGTCCCCAGAGGATCACGTCCGAGGTCAGGGCCTGGGCCAGCAGAGTGGTCACATAGGTGTCGTCCGAGGCGTTGAATGCGGAGATGAATGTATCGATCGCACACTGCGCGGTCTCTTCCTGCATGCATCAGTAATACCAGTCATCTTGCGGAACGCTAGCCTCAGTTACCTGGGAGGTTCGTGAGGCGCCCGGTACCTGCATCGGTACCTGCACCGGGCCGGGCTGAGCCGGGCCCCTCCGGAACGCCCGGCCCAGCAGCCCCACCCACCCGCGCCCGCTCGTCACACGAAGGCACTGTGCCGTATCGGCCTTGCCGACGATGGGGGTGTTCATTTGCCCGATAGAAGGCGACGGCAGCGGTTGAGGGCCGCGCCCCGCGCGGGGTGCGGCCCTCAGTGCATGTGCATGTGCAGGTGCTTACGAGGTCCAGCCGCCGTACGGCACGGTGATGAGTTCCATGGCGTGGCCCGCCGGGTCCATGAAGTACACGCCGCGGCCGCCGTCGTTGTGGTTGATCGTGCCGGGCTCTTGCCGGCGCGGATCGGCGTAGTGCTCGATGCCGCGCTGCCTGATCTGCGCGTACGCCGCGTCGAACTCCTCTTCAGAGATCAAGAAGGCGTAGTGCTGGGGAGTGATCCGGTCCGCAGGGATCGTGGCGAAGTCCAGTGTGACGCCGTTGCTCAGGCCGACCGCGATGAACGGGCCCCACTCGTCGGTGATCTCAAGGCCCAGCAGATCCGTGAAGAACTCTGCGGATTCCCGGTTGTCCCGGGCGTGGACGATTGTGTGGTTCAACTCAACTGTCAAGGAATGCCTCCGAGGGCATCTCCTGACACCTCCATGCCTCACCCAGCCGGTGACCGGCACGCGATGTCGCCGTGGATCGTAGCCGCTGTCGCCTGCGTTGTCGAAGCGTGTCGGCGGTAGCTGATGGGTGCTGCCGCGCTGTGCCCGGCCCACGTTCAGGGTAGGCGTCGACATCGAGGTCAGTTGTCTCGGCATCGGGCGTAGGTTCCGCCGCTCCGGCCCAGTGCAGCGCACCCATGCCGGTGAGGCCAGGTGGCGCACGCGGCCGATTGATGGGTGATTTTCGGACTGCCTGTAGTTGTCAGGGTCTGCCCTGATGCTCTGTCAAGGCTGTCTCGTTACGGTGCTTCGCAGTTCTCGGCTGTGACAGGTTGCCGCCTCGGGCACCGCTCAGGAACACGGGACGCCCACAAGGCGCAGCATTCGTTGAGGAGGCACATCATGAGCTTGGACCGAAGGCAGTTACTGCGCGGGTCGCTTGCGATCGGTGCCGCTGCCGTGCCCTTCGGGGCGCTGGCCGCCCCGGCGCACGGCATCGTACGGCAACCGCAGGCACAGGTTCCGCGGGCGGGCTTCAGCCTGGCCCTACTGGACGCGAACAATCAGATCATTACGAATCACCACACCGGGGATATCCGGAACGGGAAATTCGGAAAACCATGGGCGACGTTCCGCACGGGCCAAGGTGCTAAGGCCTGGGATCCTCTGGAGCTCAAGGTCCGCAAACTCCAGAGCGGGGAGACCGCCTTCCTCATCTGCGGTGGAGACCGCACCGAGGGGCACATGACCATCCACCGCAACAGCGACGGCGCACCACTCGGCTGGGTGAGCGGGCTGACGAATTTCCCGCACTCCCTGGAATACCTCTCGACGCCGGACGTGATCATAGTGGTGGGCACACAGGGACTGGACTCACTGGATCCGAAGCCCCCGGAGGCCAGCAGGTCAGGCGGCTGCTACGAGCTGTACCTGGCTCCCACTAGGGGGAGTGCAGGCCCGCTCCGAAAGATCCCCGTCCAGGACGAGGACCGAGCCTTCAGGCAGGCGCACGGTGTGGTCTGGGACGAAACCAAACAGTTCTTGTGGATCTTCGGCGGAAACAAGATCCGTGCGTACACGGTGACCGGGAAGCGGGAGCATACCCGTCTCAAGAGAGCCAAGGACAAGAAAGGCAAGGACATCGAACTCGTCAGCAGCCTTTTCGAAAACGGCCACGATCTCCAGCCCGACCCGCTGGAACCACAGTATCTGTGGGCGACGAGCTCCAAGGAGATCATCCAGATCAACAAAGCCGGCGGGTACCCACGAATCCAGTGGTCGATCCCGGCGAGGTCGGCGAAGTCCTTCTCCCGTGACCGCTCGGGCAGCGCCGTCTGGACGTCGGACACGAAGGGGAACGCGTACGGCGACGACAAGGTCAGGTTCCTGTGGTCTTCCATGACGGACCCCGTCACAGCCGAGAGGGCGTCCGGGGAGACGAAGGACAAGTGGATCTACAAGGCTCGGCTCCTCGACATCTGAGCGCCGCCGACGCGGACTCCTCATCACGGTCCTCTGCGAAAGGAATGCCCCTTGACACCCCGCTTGGCCAAGACGATTACCGGCACTGCCCTCGGCGCGGCACTCTCCCTCGCGCTGGCTGTCTCCCCGGCCTCGGCGGAGGAGCGCCAGCGCCCGGATCATTGGGACAACGGATACGTCCCGTACGCCAACAGCCGGTTGGCTCAGACGGACGCCACACTTGGCGCCGTCGCTACGGTCGGCGTGGAGTGGGAAGGCTACAAGGTGAGCCTCTCGGGCACCGTCTGGGACCGTGCCGCTGACGGCTACACCGTACGTATGGAGGTCGGCTACAACTGGCAGAACGGTGCCGCCTGGGAGTGGACCACTCGTATCCTCGGCAAGGCCGAGGGCGGCAACGGGGACTCCAAGTCCAGCAGCGCGCATTCCAGGCCCGGAGTGAATGTCAAGGGTTTGAAGGTACGGGCTTGCACCGTCAACAGCAGCAACAAGGTGGTGAAGTGCAGCGCGTGGGCCTGACCACGTGAGTGTCGGCCGGAGCCCCCGGAGCCCCGGGTCCCGGGGGCTACCGCCCTGTCCGTAGGAAGTGCTTCGGGGGCCGGGCGGCGGAGGTCGGTCGCAGGGCGAAGGCGCCGAGTGCTGCGTGGAGGATGCCGGCGATGACGGCGGCGATGTGCAGACCGGTGACGAAGGCTGAATTCGCATCGTGGATGACTGCGGCCGTGAGGCCGGGGACCTCCAATGTTTCGTTGAGCGTACCGGCGACGCCGGGCCCCTGGAGCCGGAAGATCAGGGCGGCCAGCGAGCCGAGGAGCGCGATGCCGAGGGCGTTGCCGATTTCGTTGCTGGTCTCCGCGATCGCTGCCGCGGAGCCGGCACGTTCTGCCGGAACCGCGGCCACGGCGGTATCGGCGACAACGCTGAAGGAGATGCCGTAGCCGAGGCCGGCGACGACGGTGGACGCCACGTACCAGCCGATACCGCTGGAGACGCTCGTGGCCAGCAGCAGGAGCAGACCTGCGGCGATGAGGAAGTGGCAGGTGACGAGTGCTGCCCGTGTGCCGGTACGCGCGACCAGTACCGGTGTGACGATGCAGGTGACGGTGAGTACCACCGCGCCCGGGAGCGCGACGAGAGCCGAGTCCAGGACCGTCAGTCCAAGGACGGACTGGAGGTAGACGCCGCCGAGGTAGGCCGTTGCCGACCATGCGGCCAGAGGCAGAAGCCCGGTGATGACCGCGATCGTGAACACCCGGTCACGGAAGAGACTGAAGTCGATCAGCGGGTGCTCGAGGCGGAGTTGCCGCCGGGCGAACCACCCCAGGGTGACGATGCCGGTGATCCCCGTGGCCACCGGGGTCGCGGTCAGCCCCTCCGCGGCAGCGCACTTGATCGCGTAGACGGTCAGCAAGATGCCCGCGGCGGACAGCAGGACGCTCAGGACGTCGATGCGGCCGGTACGTGCGGCACGTACCTCGCGGAGCAGGGCCGGGGCCAGGACCAGGAAGAGTACGACGACGGGGAGATTGATCAGGAAGACCGACCCCCACCAGAAGCTGCTCAGCAGCTGCCCGCCGACGACCGGGCCGATCGCGAAGCCGGCGGCAAAGGTGGCTGCGAAGATCCCGATCGCTCTCGCCCGCCGGTGAGGGTCTGTGAACAGTTCGCTGAGCACCGCCAGCGCCGACGGCAGCAGCGTGGCACCGGCCACACCCATGAGCGCCCGGAAGGCGATCAGTAGTTCCGGCCCGGGGGCGAAGGCTGCTCCCGCCGAGGCCGCGCCGAACACTGCCGTGCCGGTCATCAGAAGCTTGAGCCGCCCGTACCGGTCGCCGATGTTCCCGAACGCGATGAGCAAGGACCCGACGGCGAATCCGTAGACATCCAGGATCCACAACGCCTGACCGGCAGTGGGCGACAGCGCCTCGGAGATCTTGGGCATCGCCAGAAACAGGACCGAGCCATCCATCGCGACCAGCAGTACCGGGCCGAGTACCACCAGCAGGCCGAGCCACGCCCGCAGACCGGGTGAGTGAGAATTACGCTGTGCATTCATGCATCCGACGGTGCGATGCCGTCCGCCCGGCAACCATCCCCGCGCCATGGGTACACCTCGCAGGGACACCCGGACACGGACCGCGGCACCTAGGCTCGGAGTCATGGAACTGGAGAGCCTCGGGGCATATCTCAAGACCCGCCGCGACCGGGTCACACCCGCCGACGTCGGACTGCGCACCTACGGCACCGCTCGCCGGGTACCGGGCCTGCGCCGCGAGGAGCTCGCCCAGCTCGCCGGCGTGAGCGTCGGCTACTACACGCGACTGGAGCAAGGCCAAGCCGGTACTGCCTCCCAACAGGTCCTCGACGCGCTCGCCAACGCCCTCCGACTCGATCCGTCCGAGACAGCCCACCTGCACAACCTCTCCCGTCAGCCCACCACGTCACACCTTGTCCGTCCCCGCCCGGAACGGCCGCATCAACGGGTGCTCTCACTCCTGGCGTCCCTGGGAGACGGCACACCGGCCGTCGTGCTCGGCCGCCGTGGCGACGTGCTGGCCTGGAACCGCACCGGACATGCCCTGGTCGCGGAGCACGTCGACTTCCAGGCGCCCCACGATCCCGCGCGACGGCCGTCCGTCCCCCGGATGTTCTTCCTCGACCCCCTCACCCGAGACCTTCACCGAAACTGGGACGAACTGGCCCTGATTCATGTCGCCTACCTGAGGCTCACCGCGGGCCGCCATCCCACCGACGCCCGGCTGGCCGAACTGATCGGCGAACTGGCCATGCGCAGCCGGGACTTCGCCAGGCTGTGGGCCAAGGGCGACGTCGCGGACTGCACCGTCGGCACCATGCACCTGCAGCACCCGACCGTCGGCGACATCGACGTCGACTATCAAGTGTGGCTCCAGCCCGAGAGCCCCGACCACCGGCTGGAGGTCTACACGCCCAACGACACGGCTTCGGCCGACGCGCTACGCCTGCTGTCCGGCCAAGTCGCCGATCGGCAGAAGCCCGAGGTCGGCCGTACCGAGGCTGTGCTGTAGCTGAACCGAGCTTGGCTTGGTCGGGGTCAGCGCCTGGAAACCGGCCGCTGCTGCTCCGTCGCCATCATCTATCGGCATCAGGTCTTCAAGGTCTTGGGGTCGCCCGGTTCCGGATCAGTGGGCGGGCGGCCGACGTCCGACAGTGTCTCGCGGGCCCGTGCGTCGACAAAGCGGGTCACGAGATGCTGGGAAGTGCCGAAAACGACAGCCCAGGCCACTATTTGTGGACTGGAATCCAGATCGCTCAGGCCGGGGATGAACGCTCCCCTGATGAGAAGCACCCCTACGAACGCGGTCAGAGCCCCGGTGGGGAATTTTAGCAGGGCTGCTGACAGCGGCAACATGTAGGGGCTGCTCGTCCCTTGAATCCGAGGCAGGGACGAAATAACCGTGAGAGCCGCACCGGCCAGACCTGCCGACTCGCTGACGAGAACGTCGATGTTCTGGGCGTAGTCACTGGGAACATTATTCGGGTCGAGGGGAACCTCCCCGGAGGGGCAAGCGGCGAAATTCTTTCCCTCGGGGAGGAAGCACATGTTCAGTGAATCGGGACAGTACCAGCCCCAGGCTGCGAGCCCACCCGCACCGAGGAGAACGAAGACGGTTGCAATCCGAAGGATGATGCTGAGGCTGCGGACTCTGCTGAACTCGGCGTCCAACGCATCGTACGAGGCGCTCAGGGCGAGGGCGAGGAGGTTGCGGTCTCCCGGCAGCGGTCCTTTCAGCTCCATGCGCTCCGCGACCGCCTCCACCTTCACCCGCAGCGGGTCTCCGGGGCGGAGATGCCGTTCAACCTGGCTCAGCACGTCCGTACTTCGACCGACCAGGTCCTCTTTCGAACACAGCCTGAGCAGCATCACGTCTGTCGCGCGCACATTGGCCCAGGTCCTCTCGAGGGCTGCTGCTCCCGCGAAAAGGCGGCGCCGCGCGGAGATGGCGCTGCCTGCCTCTTCCAGTTGCCGCGTGATCCCCTCCAGCGTCCTTTCTCGCTGGCATTGCTCAGCTCTGTCCTTTGCTGCTCTGCACCTCTCGCGATCGGCCTGCTGTTCCAGATGGAGAATGCGTGCAGCAGCTCGCTCGCGCCAGGCCGTTTTATGAGTCCTGAACAGTGTTCCGGGAAATTTTGACAGCTGAGCCACGTTCTTTCGTCGGCTCGGCTCGTAGAGGTGATCGCGCTTCGGTTGGTTTGGCTTCGATGTGCGGCTGAGCATGAGCGAGGCGGCCCACAGGAGAATGAAGAGGAAGATATTTCTTCTGGCTTCTTTTGAGCTTTCTCCGCCTTTGAAAGCTTTCCCGTTGGTCATCTCGACCTCCAGCAAAGGCTCCTCTGCCCCAGAGTAGGGCAGACAGCCAGGGGCAGCATGCGGTAGCTCCTCGGGCTTGATGCTGAGCGAAGGCAGAATCCAGGCCGCAGCCCGGCTGGGCCGCTTGCAGTAACCCGGACATCAGGCCGCGCAGAGGCGGGAGCGGACCACTCCTCCGGGCTCTCGCCCGACTACGACGTGCTGGTCAGGTCCCAGCCCGAACTGGAGCGCTCCTACGACGTGCCGGTCCGGCCCGCTGTCGACGAGTCCGGGAAACCACCCGCTGCAGAGCAGTAGAGGCGATGGCACGCATGCCCACCGTGGGGTACTTCCCCTACACGGACACCGCGCGCAGCACGGAGGCGGACTGGCTGAGCGAGCACATGCCGGTGACCGTCCGCCTGGCGGCCGGCGTACCCTCCCTCGACGGCGGGCCCCCTGCGGTGCCGCCGCTGGAGCACCTTACCGACGCCCTCTCCGGCTTCGTCGGCCTGCCCGCCGTCGTGGCTCTACGCGGCGCAAGGCATCCAAGCGCGGGTCGGGGAACCCTACGGCATCGACGACGGGCTCTTCCGCCTGCGGCCCCGGGCCGCGAGGACCCGTGAGGACCTGTCGATTCCCCCCGGCATGCTCCTGTTCGCCGGGCGGCCCCAGCCCGACAAGGTCCTGTACCGTCTCCTCCGGGTGGGGCTGAAAGCGCGCGTGCTCTTCCCGACCTCCAAGTGGTGATCGCGAGCCACGTCGTCGTCGACGACTATGTCGCGGCGGCCCGCCAGCACCTCGACGGAGATTCCGGCGTCCATCTGGTCGCCGACCCCACGCCCGCACAACTGGCCGACCTCTACAACGTCGCCGACGTCTTCGTCACCACCTCGACCAGCCCGGATCCTCGGCGGCACGGTGGCCCACAGCTGCTTCTGCACCCGGAGCTGTCACCGCTTCTTTCTCGGGATCTCACCCGACGGCGACCTTTTTCCCTGCGGCATGTTCCAGGGCGAGCCGGCGTTCCGCTACGGCAACATCCACGACATGGAGCCGGAGGGCGTCGCCCGGACGGTGTTGTTCAGCGGGATCGAGGACCGGGAGAGCAAGGTGTTGGCCACCTGCTCGAAGTGTGCCTTCTTCGACTTGTGCTACAGCGGCTGCATGTTCCATTCGCTCAAGGACTCGAAGATTCTGGAGACGAAGGACTACTACTGCGCGGGCTGCAAGATGTACTTCGAGCACGTTCTGCGCCGCATCCACGGCGACGTCTCCCGTGCGGCACGCGAGTGTCGGGTGGGCTGACGGCAAACATGCCTGTGGCAGACGCAACGAACTCCGCAAGGGCTCGTTGACCACGGTATGAAGAATGCCATCGTGCGGCGGCAGCTGCGTATTCTGGCCATGGTCTCAGTTCTGACGCTGGGGGGTGGGGTTGCGGGCGCGGGAAGCGCTCAGGCGAGCACGGCGCGGGAAGGTTGCCCAGCGGGCGAAATCTTCGCCACCGACAACACCGCGGTCATCACGGATCCGGCCGACCCCCGGCTCAGGACTCGCCTGACGCGCTTCGACCACGAGGTACGCAAGATTATTCGCGCCAACGGTGCGAGGCCCGGCGCCTCGAAGGTGCTCGACGGCGTCTTCTGGTCCGGTGACCTCAAGAAGGCCACCTACGAGCGCTCGCGCGAGTTCGACGTCAGTAAGGTCGGCCGGGACGGGCTGCACCACATCGCCGGCGTCATCGCCAAGCAGTACCACCAGGAGTCGGTGCTGACCTTCCGCTGCCTGCCGCGCACCTCCCCGGAAACCGACGCGGTCGAGATCCAGGCCCCCGGTGTCTCCGCGACCAGGCTCCACGACGCACTGATCGCGAACCCCGAGGCCCGCGACAAGCTCGGCGGCGGCTCGGTCACCCTCGACGGACACCTCATCCTGGTCGCCCCGCTCGCCGATCTACCGCTGGCCCGGAAGTTCACGAAGGCCCTCGGCGTCGACTGGAACAGGGCCGAGGTGCGCTACGGTGACGAAGAATTCGTGAGCTGAACGCGTAGCAGGCCGCCGACGCCGACGCGCGGTTCCGGGGACTCAAACCAATGAGCCTGCATCCGTCACTTCACATGCCCCCCCCGGTTCGGAAGGAGCCTGCGCATGAGCCCGACCAGGGACGCGGACCTGCTGGTGGTCGGTGCCGGACCGGCCGGGGTGGCCGCTGCGGTGATGGCGTCGAGCCTGCGGATGACCTGCGTGGTCGTTGAGGCCGAGGAGGTGGGGGCGAAGCTGCGGGCGATCGGGGCGCTGGAGAACGTGCCGGGTGGCTGGTCGACCGGCGCGGCGCTCGCCGGGGCGCTCGTGGGCGACCTGGCCCGGCATCAGGGGCTGGGGCGGGTCAGCGTTCTGTCCGGCTGCGTCGTACGGGTGGCCGGCCATGACGACCGCGTCGAGGTCGCGCTCGAGGACGGCCGCGTCTTGACGGCGTCGGCCGCGGTGGTGGCCACCGGGGTGACGGCGCTCGCGCCCGAGGACGTCTCCTGGGTCGAGGCGCGGGAGGTCAGGCGGCTGCCGCCGCTGTGGCGGGCGGCGGCCGGTGACCTGGAGGGGCGCCGGGTGGTGGTGCTGGGAGCGGACCGGCCGCTGGGCACCTGGCTGCGCGCACATCCGCAGGCGAAGGTGCACTTTGACGTGCTGTTCCCTGAGGCTGACCGGTACAAGACCGACGAGGTCGCCGACGACCCGCGCCTCGGCCTGGACCTCGTCGAACGCGTCACCGTCACCCCGGTCCCGGAGGGTTTCAGCATCACCGCTCGGCGCCGGGGCAGCGGCGCGCACACTCTCGTCGCCGACGCCGTGCTGGGCAACATGGGCTCGAAGCCGGCCGTCGTGCCGGGACTGGTCGTCGGAGCGGACGGATACTGCCCGCCGGACGAGCAGCACCCGCGGGTCCTGGTGGCTGGCGACCTGAAGGGGGCCCGGATGCAAAGGATCGCGGTGGCCATGGGCGACGGCGCGCGGGCGGCGCTGGAGCCGTACTACCGGGCCCAGGCCGTTCTCGGCTGACCATCCACGCTCTGGGGGTGATTGTTGCGCAATCACTTGGCCGGTGCGTGGCCGCTGTGAATGACAACGCCGCCAGCAGCGGCCGTTTCGCGTAGTGCCCGGGCCGGTCAGGCCACGTTCTTGATCATGAATTGCTGTTCCGGTCCGTCGGTGCACCGTTCCTCGACGGCTTCTGCCTCCGGGCGGCTGTCGCCGGCGGTGATGCCGATGCACTGGGACGTGCCCTCCACGCGCAGGCGGTAGCGTGCCTCGGTGCCGGCAGGCTCCACGCGGAACAGCTGGTTCTTGTTGGAGCGCGTGCACGCCTCCCACGGTTCGAGCATGCCCTTCGCCGGGGCGATGCGCCGGATCGTCAGGCAGCCCCTGCCGTGTTGCGGGTGGTGCCATTCGATGTAGTGCGGGGCGTCGGGGCCGTCGTGCACCGCCTTGAGGTAGGTGCGCGGCGGCCCAGCGTCCTTGCAAGGGCGTTGGGCGGCAATCGGGCTGGTGTACGCCCCACTGCGGTCGCGCCCCTCCGTCAGGCACAGGTGTGGGGTCCGGGCCGGGCGGATCTCCACCCAGCCCCGTACCGCCGGGGCGGCAGGCTTACGTGCCTCCCCTTCGTCGTCGTCGGGCAGCAGCATCCACACGCCCGCCGCCAGCAGGAGGGCGGCGATCACGGTGACGACGGCGGCCAGTGGCTTGGACCGGAGGCGTCGCCTGCTGCCCGACGCGCCCTCTATACGGGTCCGCGTCTCCAGCCAGGCCTCGATCTCGCGCTCGTCCTCCACCCCGCACACGTGGAGGAACGCGACGAGCAGTTCCGGCCGGGGGAGGGACCGGCGTTGCAGTACGTCCGAGAGGGTGCTGCGGGGGAGGACCTCGCCGCGCTCCTGCGCGCGCTGTTCCAGCTCCCGGTAGGTCAGGCCCGATCGCTCCTTGAGCCGCCGCATGCGGTCCGTGAATTCGCCCGCGTCGCGTGCTCTGCGCAGCCGTATGCCCGTCCCCCTCATGCCGGAATGGTTCCGGGCGTCGCCCGGGGCTGCAATCCGCGAACCGGCCAACCTGTCCGGACGAGGCCCGGACGCAGCCCGGACAAGGCCCGGACACCAGGCCGGACACGGTTTCCGCGTCCGGGACGGACCACGGCATTGACCCGGTTTCGGCGATGCTCACAAGCTCGTCCCGGGCCACCCCGAGGACCATCGGGGCCGAAGCTCACCTTCCACTTGAGGCACAAGGAGCCATCGTGTTCAGACGCTTAGCCACCGCCGTCGCCGCCCTCTCCCTCGGCGCGGCCGGGTTCGTCCTGGCCCCCGCCGCGCAAGCCGGAACGAGTGGTTCGGAGAAGGCCTGGACCCCGCCGAAGTGTCAGGGTCACCGGGCCAACACCGCCGTATGGGTCACCTGCAAGGGCAAGGGATCCGCCAGCCAGGTCCGCATGGTCTATGAATGCCGGGTCCTGGGGAGGGTCGTTCGGCACACCACGGCGTGGGAGTCGCTGGGTGCCCGCAGCTCCAAGACGATCAGTGATGAGTGCAACTTCGAGGCCGTGTCCGCGAAGGGCGAGTCCCGCAGGCCCTGACGCCATGGCGTACGACCGTGCCCGCCTCTCACGGGGCGGGCACTTCGGCCGTGCGCTTGAGCCCCGAGCCGGGATCGGTTCACATGGCCCTCAGGCCGCCGCCTGCGCCCCCGCGCAGCGGTAACGGGTGCGGGCCGCGTAGGAACGGGCCGCCACGATGAGGGCGAAGCCCAAGCCTCCGAAGGCCAGGCCGCCGAACCACACCATCCAGGTCAGGGACGCGCTGGTGTGGAACGGCGGCTTCGGCTCGAAAGGTGATGTCACCCCGGTGGCGCTGAGCAGAACCATGACGTTGAGGACCACCCCGTACAGCGACAGGGCGCCGCCGGTCAGCCAGGCCGGGACCAGTGGCAGCAGGCGCGGGACCCGGCGCCCGGACAGGAACAGTGTCCAGCGGGGGAAGACCATCCCCCACCGGTACATCAGCCCTGTCAGGAGGAAGACCCCGAGCAGCGCGGCCATCACCGACGCGTCGAGCCCGGCCGAGGCGAGTGCCTTGGCGGCCCCCGCGTCCTCGTTCAGTTTCCGCCAGCCCTCCGCTGTCACGCCCAACGCGTCGCCGCCCAGCGTCCAGATGGTCTTGAGGCCCGCCCAGGGCAGCAGGCCGCACATGAGGACGTACGCCGTCACCTGGGTTTGCGCCGAGGCCGTGGAGGCGCCCGGGTGGACCAGTGTGCCGCTGCCGGCGGTGGCGTGCGGGTGCCCACACTGCGGACAGCCGTCCCGCCGCCTGCGGCGATACGCCACCGCAGCCATCAGCAGGAGGGCGGCGCCGGCCGCGTTCAGCAAGGTGTGGACCACCCCGGTGGCGCTTTCGATCCCGGAGAGCGTCACGAGTGTCACGACGATCATCGTCACGCCGAGCGCGCCCAGCACGAAGACGAGGATGGCGACGGCGAGTGCCGCCGACACCATCGCATGGCCGGGCTTGCCGAGCGGCCGGGTGGTGGCCCGGGCCGCGGTGCCGCCCAGGACGGCGAGGGCGGCGAGCGCGAGCTGGGCCGCCGGGGCGTAGGTCTCGTGCGGCTTTACGGGAACGCTGGTCCCCATCGCCGCCCAGACGGTCTGAAGTCCGGCGTACATTGCGCCCCACACGGGGGCAGCGCGGGGCGCCCACTCAGGCCATCGTCGCCACCACGTCGTCCCTGCCCCGGCATCGGGCGGCAGCCCGGCACGGACGCGTGTCCGCGAGTCGGTGGAAACAGCCACCACAACCTCCGTATGTCCGCCGTGCTTTCAGACGAAAGGCTCTGCGACAGACGGGCCGGGCCACATCCCCCGCGCGGACCACCCGACTCCGCCGCACGGCGGAGCGGCGTGACTTGGCGGGATGAAGCCTTGGCCGGCGGCAACGGGTCCGGGCACCTGGCCGGCGAACCGGGCCCCCGGGGCGAGGGCCGGGCAGGCCCGGCCCGACGCGCCCGCCGACCGCCAGGTCATCCTCGGCCACGTTGCCCAGGTGCAGCGTCCGGCCGGACCGGAGTATCCGGGCCTCGGCCCGCCGTCCACCATCGGCAACCGGGATGAACCTGTACATCAAAGGATGTACCGACCGTATCGTCCCTCGCGTCGATCAAGTGATCTTCACCGGTGCCTACGGTTTTTCGTATGGCATCACCGAACGGTCGGACCGGAACACAAGACATGCCGGCGTGGCGGACAGCGGCCGCTCCGATCCTGTTCGCCGTGGTTCTTCCGCTGGCCGTGTTCTACGTTCTGCGGTCGCAGGGGATCAGCCAATGGCTGGCACTGACGCTCAGCGGGGCGGTCCCGGCGGTGCGTATGGCCGTCGAGGCCGTCACACGGCGTCGTGTGCACAGCTTCGAAGCGTTCATGATCGGCATGCTGGCGGTGCGCATTGTGACGTCGCTGCTCACCGGCAGTCCACGAGTCATCCTCGTCAAGGACGCCGGACTCGCAGCGGCCGCCGGGCTCTGGATCCTGGGCTCGCTGTTCGTGGCGAAGCCCTTCGCGTTCCAGGTCGGTCAGTACTGGCACGTGCCCACCGCGGCGCGCAACCGCGAAACGGCCTGGGGCGTCTCGCCGGCGCTGCGCAGCGGACTGACCCGGCTGACGGTCCTGTGGGGCTGCGCCCAGCTGCTGGACTGCGGTGCCGGAGTGCTCGTCGCCCTGCTGCTTCCGGTGGAGGCGGTCCCGGCGCTCAACCGCGCGAAGGGGCTGGCCCTGCTGTGCGCTGTCGCCCTCATCACCGTCTCTTACAGCCGCCGCTACGGGCGGCGGCACGCACTGTCCCTCTTCGGTTCGGCACCTCTGATCACCAGAAGGGAAGGCTGATCACCATGACTCCCGACCAGGCCAAGGCCAAGGCCAAGGCTCAGGCTCAGGCCCAGGGGCCCGCGGCCCCCGAGTCCTCCGCCCCCGAGTCCTCCGCCCCCGAGGCGCTGCGCGAGATGCTCGCGGAGCTGCAGCGTCTGGCCGCGCTCCCGCTCGAACGCGGGCGGACGCTGCCACCCCGGGCCTACACCTCCCCGGAGCTGTACGAATGGGAAGTCGAACGGATCTTCCGGCGGGAGTGGCTGTGCGTGGCGCGGGCCGAGGAGATTCCGCAGCCGGGGAGCTATCTGCGGCTGGACGTCCTCGGCACGCCGCTGGTGATCACCCGGGACGAGGAGGGCGAGCTGCATGCCTTGTCCCGGGTGTGCCGCCACCGGTTCATGGATCTCCTGCCGCCGGAGACCTCCCCCGAGCACGGCTGCCTGAAGCGGCTGACCTGCCCGTATCACACCTGGACCTACCGGCTGAACGGCCGGTATGCGGGGCAGCTCGCCGGTGCTCCGTTGATGCAGCGGGTCGACTTCGACCGGGCCGGCTGCCGGCTCCCGGCGCACCGTGTCGAGGTCTGGAACGGCTTCGTCATGCTCAACCTCGACCCCGGCGCGGCACCGGCGGCGCCCGGACTGCACGAGCTGGACCTGCGGCTGAGCAGCCACAGGATCGCCGACTGGGTGAGTGTCCACACCCGGACCTGGGAGGGCGTACCCGCGAACTGGAAGGTGGCGGTGGAAAACGGTTCGGAGAACTACCACCACATGGGTACGCATGCGGCAACACTGGATCCGGTGCTGCCGGGCCGGGACACAGAAGTCCACGAGTGCGACGGTCGCTGGTTCACCATGTTCACGCCGCTGTCGTACCCCGAGCAGGGCGGCACCGGCCTGGGGAGGCATTCGGGATCCGATCAGGGATCGCGGCCGGGGATGCTCATCGCCGGGATCTTCCCGCAGTTCGTCCTGGCGGTCCTGCCCGACAGCGCGGTCAGCATTCGCTGGCTGCCCACCGGCCCCGCCAGCCACGACACCCGGATCACGGCCATGGTCCCGCCCGGAGTGCCGGACACACCCGGCTTCGCAGAGCAACTGGTCGGCATTCGTGCGCAGATCGCCCGGATCCAGGAAGAGGACCTGGTGGCCGTCCGGGGCGTTCAGCGCGGCCTGGCCTCCCACCCGGCTCCGTCCAACGGACGGTTCTCGCATCTGGAGCGCCCGTTGTGGCAGTTCCAGCGCTACCTCGCGGAGCGACTGCATTAGGGCGGACGCCGGTCCCTCAGTTCAACAGGAGCGCTGCGTCCCACGGGATGCGGGGAAGTGCTGCCCGCGCGTACCCGTGCAGCGCGAGAGCGGTGCCCGCAGCCCCTTCCAGGAATCCGGGACGACTGACGGGCCCTCCGCTGGGCAGGTGCTGACGGAAGCCGAAGGGCGCGGTCGTGTCGAACGCGTTGAGGGCTCGTACGGCCAGGTGGCCGGCCGCCGGTTCGAGCCCCGCGTCCGGGCAGCTGTGTGCCATGCGGGTGGTGATCTGCAGCAGCCCCGCCCATCCATGGCACAAGGAAGCGTCGTGGACGCCCCAATCGGCGCCCGGACGTTCGAGCGCTGCGAGCAGCGCTGCAAGGCCCTGCTGCCGCCAGGACGGTTCCCCCAGGGCATGGCCGGCGAGCCACAGGGCGCGCGCGACCCCGGGGCTGCCGTAGCACCAGGCGGTCCGGGCCGGGAGACCGGCCGTACCGCTCGCACCGCCCGGTACGGCGTCGCCCGGCGATACGCCGTCGCCCGGCGGCACGGCGTACGTCCAGTACGGACCGGCGCTATCGGTCCCGGCCCGCTCCAGCAGCCAGTCCACGATGGTGCCCATCACCCGCCGCTGGCCGTCCACGCGGCAGCCCTGCCGCCACGCCAGGGCGAGGAAGGCGAGAATCCCCGGTGCTCCGTGGGCCAGGCCCAGATTGAGGTGGCCGTCGGGGTAGGCGTCGGCGTCCGAGCCGGGCCCGTGGTTCGCCCACCACCCCGGCACCGGGCCCCGGCCGCCCTGGGCCGGTGCGCACACCGAGACCAGGGTACGAGCCGCCCGGCCTGCAGCGGCCGTGTCGCCGCGCAGCAGCAAGTACCGCCCCACCCCGGACAATCCGGTGATCACGTCGTACACGTTCCAGGCTGTCGGCCCGGCGGCGGGGCCGCCGGCGCGCCGTTCACGTTCGTGGTCCGACAGCAGCGCGCAGTACCTGGCGATGCGCTCGTCGAGTTGCTGCAGCATGGTGCGGTAGGCAGAGCGGTCCGCGTGGGCGGCGGCTGAGGCTGTCGCCGCGAAGGCCAGGGCCGTCACGCCGTTGAACAGACCCCCGTCAGGCAGTGCGCTACGGGCCGCTGCTGCCAGGTGCCCGTGAGCCGTGCGGAGGAACGCCGGGTCGTGGGCCGCCAGCTCGGCGAAGAGCAGGGCAACGCCCGGGTGGCCGTCGGACAAGGAAAGCGGCTGCCACAGCTGCTCTTCCGCTCCTGAACAGCGGGCCGCGACCTCCGCCGGGTCGGCGAGCCGGGCAGCCACGTGTGCCACCACCTCGGCCGCGCGTTCGCGCGTCGCGGAGGGGGCCCGGCAGCGCATGCCTTTCCGCGCGGTCACGCCGACCCTCTCGCGCGGTGGTCGCGGCGGCGGGCGCGGTCGGCCAGCAGTGTCGCACGGACCAGCTCGTGGGCGGCCAGTTCTTCGTCGGGCGTGAGACCGAGCCGGTTGGCCGTCATGTGCCCGAGGCTGCGCAGGATGGTCGCCGACGAGCCCTGCTGCGGTCCCGTGCGCCTCAGGAGTCGCCCGTAGGCGCTGACGGCCGGGTGGCGCGGGGCGAGCAGGAGGCGTAGGGAGTCGCTCGACCTACGCCCTGTGGGCCCGCCCGGCCCCCGCCCGGCCGGACCTCCCTGGCCGCCTGCCGGGTCGAGGAAGGAACGTGCTCGGGCCCGCTGGTGCGCGCTCGTGTGGTGGTAGCCCTGCCCCATGGCAAGGGTGAGGGCATAGCCGTCTCCCAGGACGCCGGCGAACTGGCGCGCCAGTTCCATGATGCCGGCAGCGGCGAGCTCCGGCCCGGACACCTGCCACCGGCCGGCCGCCCGTGCGTGCAGGGTCTCCAGGACGGCGAGGCTGTCGGCGTGGAACACCTGCTCGGCCGACGCCATCGCTTCGGTGCCGCCGTAGCGTTCGATCTCCGGCTCGTAGGCGCACAGGGTCAGGTCCTGAAGCAGGCCGAGCTCCCGGAGCCTTCCCGCCCAGTCGTGCAGCGCCGGCAATGTGGTGGTGCTGAGCACCGCGGGTGGCGCGTGGAAGCGGAGACGCAGGTGAGGCGCAGGGTCCGCGTAGCGCAGGAAGAACCACCGGTCCACTGCCTCGGGCAGCGTGCGGACGAAGGGCCGCAGCTGGTCGACGAGGATGTCGTCGTGCCGGTTCGCGGAGGCGTAGAGCTTGGCCGACAGCCACTCCCCGCCGGGGAGGTGGCACGGTGCCGTGACGGGCCGTACGAGCCGTACAGGCATGCGGGGCCGGTACCGGGTGGCGCGCGGTGACGGTGACGCGGTGGGCGGTGACGGTGCCGGGAGCAGGGGGATGACGACCTCTGCGGCGAAGCCGGCCGACCAGCCGCTGCCGGGGTCGCCGCCGATCACCGGGACTTCCTCGATCACCGTGTCGGGGTGCCTGCGCAGCTCGTCGCGGACGAGGCTGCGGTGCCAGGCGTCCCCCAGGTGCACGGCCAGCCGGTGGTCACCTCGGACCAGGACGACGTGGTCGGGGACGTACCACGTCGCCCGCCATTCGTCGAGGGACGCTGCCCAGCGGCGATGGGGGACGGCGGCATCGCATAGTGCCGCGTTCGGCCGCCAGCGGGCGGGGGCGAGCACAGTGCGGTGGCGCCGAACGCGCGGCAGGAACGGCAGGACCTCGAGCCCTCCCCACGACCAGGCCCAGTGCACGCGGTGCCCCTGGAATGCCAGCTCCTGGAGGAATCGTGCCTGGTGCGGCGCAGAGCCGTGTGGGTTGAGCATGTGGGGCACCAGGGCGGTCACTTCGCGTTCGAGGCGACGGGAGACCGCGTACATCCTGTGCTCGTCGGCCCCGATCAGCAGGTCGCCGGGGCGGATCGCGCCGGGGTCAGCAGGATCGGTGTGGGCCCCGGCGGCTACGGTTTGGGCCAGCACCCGGGGGACGCGGCAGACGTTGGTCAGCCGTGCGTCGGACGGCGCGTACATCAGCTGCGCGGGCACTGCGCCACTGTCTTCCCGGCCGGCCGACAGCATGCGGCCCAGTTCTGCGGCGAACTCCGGCACCTGACCGGCGAAGCGCCCGAAGTGGGCCCCGGCCTGCGCGCTGCCTCCCGTGCCCGACAGGACGAGGAGGAAGCGGCCTTCCGTCAGGTCGGCCACGGAGGCCGCAAGCAGGCGGGCGCACATCTCGGCCGTCGGTGCCGCCGGGGGAACCGGACGGCTCTGTCCGAGCGATGCCAGCCGCTCGACCCGGGCGTCGGTCAGCACCACTTCCCGGTGCGGACCCACACCGGCGCTCTGCACGAGCTCGCCGAGCAGCATCTCCCGCCCGGCTCTGTCCTCCGGCCCCTCAGTAGATGCCCGGGCGACGCCCGGTCGGTGGGCTGCTGGTGCGAAGTGCTCCGGAGGCCCCAGCCCGCGCTCGGGGTCGAGTAGTTCGTTCAGCGGTACGAGGCGTTGCGTGCCGTACCGCTCGACGAAAGCGGCGTGGTACGTCGCGCCGACTGCTCGGGGATGGCGAGCGGCTACGCGCCACAGCACCTCCAGCGCCCGGGCGGCCTCGTGGCCGACCTCTGCGGGCAGTGTGACGTCCGCATCGAGGAACATGTCCACCTGGACGGGGGGACGGTCGCGCGTCGGAGTGTCCTGCACCGCGTGCAGCGTCGTGAGCAGCGCCTCCAGTCTTCCCTCCCCGCTGCCCGGTCCGCCGAGCCGGTAGGAGGTCACACGCTCCCGTACGCGCCCCAGGTTCTCGCGCTGCCGGGCGGCGGCATTGCCCGTGGCCGAGAGCATCTCGTCCAGGCGGGACAGAGGATCAGGTGCCAGAAGGGCCGGGCGCAGCCCGGACACGAGGAACTCCTGGGCCGTCAGCGCACGGATCACGCTCAAGGCCGCGTCACGGTGCTGCTCCCCGAAGGAGCGCACCAGCGCATCCAGCAG
Source organism: Streptomyces sp. KLMMK (assembly GCF_036961605.1). Classification (NCBI taxonomy): domain Bacteria; kingdom Bacillati; phylum Actinomycetota; class Actinomycetes; order Kitasatosporales; family Streptomycetaceae; genus Streptomyces; species Streptomyces sp. KLMMK. The sequence continues at coordinate 18,415 of NZ_JBAMDC010000026.1, read as the reverse complement.
CTCTCCGCCGGTGACCGGTGTGACGGCCGCCCGAAGCACCTCCTCCACAGCCTTGGTCAGGCGGACCGACTTCTCGCGGAAGCCCGACGGCCCCGCGGGCAGCGGCCCGGCTTCGGAGCCCGCGTCGGAGCCGGCGTCGGCCGGAGTCCGGCGCCCGGTGGGCAGGACCAGGCGATTTCCCCGTACGTGGCACTGGTCGTTGACCACCAGCCGCAAGCGGCACAGGATGTCGGCGTCCCGCTCCAGGCTGCTGAGGAAGGCAGCCAGCCACGCGCCGTCCGGCTGGACAGCGCGGCGGTGGTCCTCCCCGATCCGTACGTCCGCCGTGTCACCGAAGCGTGCGGCACAGACGCCGGCCAGGAGCCCGAACGGTGTGGGTCGTCCGGCGGCGCGTACCGCGTAGCGGGTCAGGGCCAGTGCCACGCGCCGACGGCGAGCAGCCCCGGTGATCCGGCCGGACAGCAGCCGGTCGGCGGAGGCGGCCAGAGCCGGGCTGGAGATCCGCACGGCCTCACGCAGCCGCGCGTCACTCCACAGCCGCCCGGCCAGGACGCGGGGCCAGTCCTCCGGCCAGTCCCGTCCGTCCTCCCCGTCGGCTGCCGCCGACGGGGCCCCCGACCAGGTCTTCGACAGGTGGGCGGCGGGCAGGAGGGGCAGCCGCACCATGGCCACTGCGCCGGGCACGTACAAAGGCGGCCCCGCCCCGATCAGTTGATCTCCTGGCAGCTCACACTGCCGACGCACACCGTGGCCGGCGCAACGTCAACGGGCCCGCACAACCATGCCCAGCCGACCGCCCCCAGCACGGCGAGCACTCCGAGCACCTTCCTCACAGGCTTCCTCATTGGTCTTCCCCCTCTGTCACCACGCCAGGCGAGCCGGAGCTCAGAAGCACTTGCAGGGATTCCCGGACTGCGGACCACCACCGCACGTCGACGCCCACGTGGGCGACTCGGTCGGCCCGCACAACGGCCTGGTGGGGCACCCCTGCGACGGCCAGCGGGACAACCACACATCAAGGCCGTCATCGGGATGCAGCACTCGCAGATCGATGTCGAACGGGTCGTCTACCACTGCCGTACCATCTGAGATGATTTCCCCCATAGCTCCCTCATCTCACGCAAGATATGCAAAAGGCTGTTCTGAGGATATCGAGATATTTACACTATCGAATCACCCACATGGGTGAACGGTATGGCGGGACGCCGCGGCGGCCGACCGGACTCTCCGGCGTGCTGACATGACCGCAGTGCGGTCATCGGAGCGGTGCGGGGCGCGGGTGTGCCACGCCTGAAGGACGCCCAAGTACGCCCGGACAGTTGCCTGTTCGGGGGGCGGAGTTCGAGGCGGCGGCGTTCAGGAACGCGTGCGGTCGACCCCGGGGGTGGCCTGCCAGGTCACGTTCGTCGTTGCCACGGCCGCGCTGAGGCAGTGGGCCAGGCCGACTGCGTCGCCGACGGCCCAGTAGTGGGCGAAGAAGAGGCGTGGTTCCTCGGTGAGCGTGTGGTTGTGCAGCTCGACGACGTCGATACCGCCGCGACGCAAGGCCCTGATCGCGGGCTGTACCTCGCCGGCGGTCAGGGCCAGGGCGCCGTTGACTGCGGCCCTTCCTCGGCCCAGCGGCTGGAAGTTGACGCCGGTGACCGCGCCCATCCCCCAGGGGATGACCCGGTGGTGGTCGACGAGCGTCTCACGCCTGGCGAATGTGAACTTGTAGGTCCCTGCGTAATCCGTACCCCGGCCGCGCAACACCGCATCGAGTCGGCCGGTGTCCAGGTCCGCGGCCGCCGGGGTGGCAAGCCGCGGAGGCAGCGGCGTGCCCGTCGTCTCCAACGCGGCACGAATGTGACGGGCGGCGACTTCCGGGGCCTCGGTAAGGGCGTGGACGTGGCACCACAGCAGGGCCGGGGCGTGGGCGAGCAAGTGCTTGTGGACCGACGTCAGTTCCAGCCCGGCCGCCTGGACCACATCGGTCACGCGCCCCAGCTCCTCCTCGGTGACCGCCAGGTCACCCATGATCATGGTGCGCCCGTCGCCATAGCGGGTGAAGGCGGCATAGCTGCGCAGCGCCAGATTGGTGGCCACCTCGACTCCCCGGGAGGTCACCCGCAGGTCACGGCGTGGGAAGCCGGCACGGAAGGTCTCTCCCCACATGATGCCTTCCGTCAGCAACTCCTTGCCGACGTCCCGCCAGTCTCCGATGGTGGTTCGTACGGGGTGAAGAACGTGGCGGTGGCCGGGCTCCGGAGAGGCTGCGGCAGAAGAAGGAGTCGCAGCGGCGAGGGGAGCCAGAGCGGCGGCTGCCAGCACTCCCCGTCGTGCAACGAGCCTGCCGGGCCCGCTCTGCCCGTCCTGTAGATCCGGCCCTGTCATGGACCCACCTCTCCGGGCCGGTCACGAACCTGTGCCCCGGCATTCACCTGCAGCTTCAGAAGTCACCCAGAGCATGGTCATCGGACGGAACCCACATGCTCAGGAACGTGCCTCCCGACCGGATCGAGTGAACCAATACAGGAAACAACCCGACAAGGCGCCCATAGTGAACATGTGGGAGCCGTGGAGCTCTCTGGGAGCCTCGCCCGGCGGCCTGTGGGGCAGGCAGCGTCAGGGGACGCCGGTGTGGTCGGCGCAGAGGACGGCGTTCATCATGCGGGCAGGTGGATGTCCAGGAGGCACACGTCGTCGCGCTGTTCGTCCGGGAGGAGACGGGACAGCAGGGTGTCGAGCGAGCCGGGGCCGTCTGCGGACAGTTCGGTCTCGGCGGCGCGGGCGAGGCGGCCCAGTCCCGCGTCCAAGTGTTCCCTGGGGCGTTCGACCAGGCCGTCGGTGTACAGCAGCAGGTGGTCGCCGGGGGCGATCCGGCACACGGCCTCGCCGAAGGAGGGCCGCAGTGTGGCGCCGAGCAGTATGCCCTCGGGCGGGGAGAGGAACTGCGCCTTCCCGTGGCGCACGAGCAGGGGCGGTGGATGGCCCGCCTGGACCCAGGTCAGGCAGCGGTCGGCGGGGTCGTAGCGGCCGAGCACGAGGGTGGCGGTGGCGTGGTGGTCACGGGTGTGCAGGAGCAGGGTGTTGAGCCGGTGCAGCGCACCGGTGAGCGACGAGCCGGTGACGACCATGCCCTTGGCCGTGAAGCGCAGCTGGGCCATCGTGGCCACCGCGTCGATGCCGTGTCCGGCCACGTCGCCGACCGCGAAGAGCACGCCGCCGCCGGGCATTTCGAGGGCGCTGTACCAGTCGCCGCCCACATTGAGGTCGTCGTGGGAGGGGAGGTAGGCGACGTCGACGCGCAGATCGCCCAGGTTCAGCGACTGCCCCGGCAGCGGCAGAAGGGCGTGCTGCAGACGGGCGGCGACCGTGCGTTCCGCCTGCAGGACGTTGCGCTGGGCCAGGACGGCCTGCCGGGTCTCCGTCAGTGCCAGTTCGGCGGTGCGCTGCGCTGTGACGTCCTGAACGAAACCGTGCACTTCGACGGGGGTGCCGTGGGCGTCCGGCACCGCCTCGGCGACGACCCGCAGGTGCCGGACACCGCCCCGCGTCGTGATCCGGACCGTGTGGTCGACCGGGGTGCCCGCGCCGAGGAGACCCTGGAGCGCGCGGGTGAAGTCCGGGGCGTCCTCGGGCAGGACGTCCCCGGGGAAGGCGTCGAGGGGCAGCGGGCCCGATTCCGGGTCGTGGTCGAGAATCGTGTGGACCTGGGGTGACCAGGTGATGGCACCCGTGACGAGGTTCCAGTCCGTCCAGCCGAGGTTGCCGAGCCGCTGCAGGTCGGCCAGGAGGGCCTGCTGCCGGGAGACGTCGTCGTGACCTGCCCAGGTGACCACGAGCGCGTCACCGAGTTTTGCTGCGCGGACGGAATAGACGGAGCGCTGCCGCAGGCCGGCGACGACCTCCTCGTAGGTGAAGGGACCACCCTCGTACGGCGTCCCCGTGGTGAGTGTCCGCAGGTAGCCCTGCCAGACGTCGGCGCCGGCCACGGTGGGGTAGCACTCCAGGACCCGCAGCCCGACCAGCCGGCGGCCGCGCCGGCCGGCGATGTCGACGGATTCCGGCGCGGCGGCGTCGATGCGGAAGTCCTCGACGTCACCTGCTGGTGACCGCAGAGGGGTGAGGAGGACAGCGGGGCCCGGGAGGACGTCGAAGACGGCCTGGACGAGTGCGGCCGTGCCGGGTTCGGCCCCTCCCGGGCAGCCGGGCTGCGCGGGCTGTCCGGTCGGCGCGCACCATCCGGAGCCCTCCGGGACCCCGGACCTCCCGGACGGCCCGGGGCGTCCGTTCAGCCGGAGCGGCTCCGGGTGCAGATCCCCTGCGCGGAGGCTCCCGGCGCAGAGCCGGGCGACGGACCGCAGCAGCTCGCGCACGTCCTCGCCGAAGGGGGCGTCCACCGTGCGCAGGACGCCAAGGGCCGCGGTGACCCTGCCGCCGGTGGTGACCGGGAGCCAGGCGCGGGTGCGCCACTTCTGCGGCGGCTGCCCGATCAGGTGGTAGCGCTGCGCGTCCTGTACCGGGTCCTCCAGCCATACGGCTTCGCCGCGGCGGACGGTCTCCAGGGCGGCGAAGCCGCCGACGGGCGGCACGGACCGCCACTGGTCGGCGACCGCGGCCCCGGCGCCGGCGTGCCCGGTGAGCTCCAGGGCGTCGTGCACGGTACGGGAGAAGAGGAGGACGGCGTCGGCCCGGACCGGGGGCCCGGCCAGATGGTCCAGCAGCCGTTCCGCGACATCCTGCGGGCAGGCGGCGCCGGTGAGCGCCACGCCGAGCTCGCCGAGGAGCGCGGTGGGGGAGGGCGGGCGCGGCTCCGTGCCCGGTTCCGGTGCCTGCCCGGCTCGGCCGGCGGCGGGGGCCGGGCCGTGGCGCATCGACCGGGACGGCCCGGGGGAACCCTGGTCCGAGGCGCCGGGGACGCCCGCGGTGCCCTCGGCGGCGGCGCCCTCGGCGGCGGCGAAGGGCGGGCGGGCCGCCTGCGGGATGTCGCCGAGGGCGATCCAGCACTCCTCGGTCAGCGTGCGGCCGTCGGCTCGCGCCCGCCGCGTCAGCTCTTCGTGCGCTTCTGCAGCCGAGCATCCCGACCGTGCCATCAGCAGGCCTTTGGCGCGCTCCAGCACGGCAGCGGTGGACGCCTGGTGGTGCAGGCGCTCGTTTTCGGCGCGTAACGCGGCCACGATCTTGGCCAGCGCGACGACGTCGGGTGCGACGCCGGACTCCTCGTCCTTGACAGGTTCGCTCGTCACCTCACCGAGGATGTCACAGGCGGCAGTTACCGGAACCGTGTGCGCGGGCGCCGGTATCCGGCCGGGCGGAGGAAGTGGCGCCCGGCTCGCGGGGAAAGTGGCGTATCGGCCACGAAGAGTACGAACCCATGTGCCGTCACTTCCACTGGCGGACCTGACCATTCCGGGCTTCCGGGCGGCAGATGTTCCCGCGTGGACAACCGTCCCGTCGCAGGTCTTGCGGGTGTCTGCCTGCAGTGAAGTGGCTCTGAGGCGTATCCGGAAGAAGCTTCGCAAAACCACCTGAAGGCTAGGTTCATGGATCAATCGGTGGGGATCGATCAACCATTTTCCTCAAGGTTCATCACTTCGAGGCGCTGCCGCAAAGAGCGCCCCCGCCCGTCCGCTGCTTCCGACCGCAGGGCCGCTGCTCCCCGCCCGCAGCGGGCCGGGCCGAAGGGTCCGCGACCGGGCCCGTCGAATGCTCCGGCCTCAACCTGCGGGCACCCCGCCCGGGCGGGGGCCAGGGGCATTCCCGTACAAGTAATGAGACCGGCCGGCAAGTGTGGCCCGCGCCCAGGCACCCATGCGCTGCGGGGTCATCTCGCTCCACACGGGGGCCTTCTCCACTTGGTCGCGCCCCATCCGCCGGCCCAGCTTCACCAGCTGGTTTCCTTGTTCGCGCCTTCGGACTTCGTAGGAGGCCATCGCCTCGGCAAGCGACTGCGCCCGGCTCATCTCCTCTTCCAGGCACAGTGCATCCAGAAGGGCCTTGGTCGCACCGGCGGCCGTGTGAGGGCGCACCAGAGAGGAGGCGTCTCCTGCAAGCAGGACCCGCCCCCGGCGGATCCGGGGCAATTCCAGGTCGAGGACGGGCTGCACGGTGACGTCCTCATCGGCAGTTCGAGAGACTACTTCGCCCCAAGCGGTGGGAAGAGCGTCCCGCGCCAAGGCACGTGCACGGCCGATCAGCGTCTGTGTGACGCGACCCGGCGGGTAGGACAGCGACGGATCGAACGCCGCCTCCCGCGGCGGCCGGGCGTACAGGACCCAGCTCACCGCGGGCTCCAGGCCTCCGTCAGGAGCAATCGCCGTGATCAGGTAGAAGAGGGCCTGCCCCACCGGGGAACACCGCCGTGCCGTAGGCCTGCCCGATCATGTCCAGGGCCTGTTCCAAGCCGCCCAGGAGGCGCACCGGAACACCGCCGCGCCACAGGGCGTATCCCGCGTAGCGGGGCGCCGCACCCGGCACCACCTGCCGGCGGAGGCGAGAACGGTACCCGTCCGCCCCCACGACCAGGTCTGCGCGGCGCAAAAGGCCTTCCTCAGTGCTGATCCCGGCTGCACCGTCCGGGATATCCCCGGTCTCCGCCACCTCCTGCCCCGCGTGATAGCAGGAATCGGGAATCCGTGCGCGCAGCTGGCGCCACAGCAGTCCCCAGTTGCAGGTCAGCACGGAGCTTGGCTGACGCCACAGTTCCCGGCCAGTCGCACACCGTTGGTCGGGAACGAGCCATATTCGCTCCCGGTTCTCCTGGGCCGGGAAGTCCTCCCCGATGTAGCCGCGGGCGATGAGTTCGCGTACCAGGAAAGGCGGTAAGGCGATGCCTTGCCCTCGCTCGGCCAGGTTGCTACGAGTGCGCTCGTATACGTCCACTGCGTGCCCACACCGTCCGAGTGCCACCGCACAGGCACAGCCGGCAATACTGCCACCCACCACGGTGGTACGGACTGGCTGACGCACCTGCATCTCCATTCGCCCCTCGTACCGTGCGGTGCGAGCAAAACGGCACCGGAGTTCCTCCCCGGACGACCCTGCACGCTCCTCAGCTTGTAGCCAGGGGTCCGGTGGGAAAAGAGGCGGATTCCGGCCGTGGGTGGCCGTCGGCTGTCGGACGCGAGGGTCAGTCGAGCGGGCCGGCGTAGGTGATGTACCGCCGGTTCACGATGAAGCCCACGTCCTGATAGAGGCTCAGGGCGCCGGTCGTACCGGCCGTGTCCACGACGAGTTCTGCCTGGTCGTACCCGTGGCGCCGTGCTTCACCGAGGGTGTGCGCCAGCAGTGCGCGGGCCGCGCCGTGCCCGCGATGGGCTCGGCGTGTGCCCAGGAAGGCCACGGTGCACGAGCGCTGTCCGGTGGCGGCGGTATCGGCGGTGTACTCGTCTGCCAAGAGATAGGCCGCAACCTGGTCGTCGGTGTCGAGAATGAGCGCGGAGAGCTCTTTTCTGAAGGAGCGGTTTCCTGTTCCCCAGACCCGCCACTCGCTCTCATCGGCTTCGGTGAAGTCCCAGTGGTCCTGGAAGGCCTCGTTATGAGCAAGGCGGGTCGCCTCGTCGTGTGCCATGTCGAAAGGGACGAGCCGCAGATTTCCGGGAAGGGCGCTGTCCCGCATCGCTCCGGTGTGCAAGTCGTGCGTCATTCCGAACCAGTACCGGCAGGGAGTGAACCCCGTGCCCGCCGCCAGTGCCGCCAGACCGGAGTTCGTCGCGACTCCGGACAGCAGCAGCTCGCCGGGCGTATCGTCGTGACGTTCCGCATGGATGGCCCGCGCTCGCGTGCGCATCCACCGGACCAGTTCCGCCCCCAGGCCTTGTCGCCGCCAGCCGGGATCGACGGCGGCGCCGGTCTCGAAGCGCACCACGTCCCGGACACAATCCGGGGTGTAGACCATCGCGTACGCCACCAGCCGCCCGTCCCGCCAGACCCCGGTCGTGTTGAGTTCCCTGTCGAGTTTCGGGTCGGTGAGTTCCTCGTGGACATCGGTTTCATCGGCGTGCACACCGGTGCCGTCCGCGTGCTCGACTCTCTTGCGAAGGCCGGTCAGCGCAGGAATATGTGCCGTTCCAAGAGGTTGCATCATGAAATCCACACCGAAGAGTACATACGGTGCAGTAGGTCATGCCTCGCAATTTGCGCCGGCCTCGCCCCTCCCCGCCTCTTCGGCCCCTCGGCTCCCTGGATCCCCGTCGTCGGGCGCGCCGGGCCGTAGGCTCGTGATCATGGGATTGGACATCACTGCCGTCATAGTGGACTGGGCCGAACTGGAGAACATCCCCGTCCTCGGGCGCGAGAGCGCGCTCTTCGAGGCCGCGGACCCGGACGACTATGACGGGGCGCTCGAGGAGGGCTGGGCCTGGCTGCCTCCCGCCGGCGGATCGTTCCCGTCCTGGTGTGCACGGTACGAGTTCGCCGGCACCCTCGGGTCCTTCAAGCCGCACTTCTGGGCGGGCGAGCGGTGGGAAGCCATGCGGGAGCACGTCCCGGACGACCTGCGCAGCGCACTGGACACCTTCCTCGCCGGGCTGCTCCGGGTCCCGCCCGGCGCGGATGACGTCCCGCCCGGCGCAGACGACGACCCGGGCGACGGCGGTGCCGAGCCCTGGTACGACGCCATGTTGGTCTACTGCCCGCCCCCTGATGTGCCGGCCCTGGCACAGGCGTGGAGCGCAGTCGGGCCCCGGCTCGAAGCGCTGCGCGAACCGTTCAACATCCACGCAGCCGCTCCCGGGAATTGGGTCGGCAGGTTCGAGGAATTCATCACGCTGCTCCACGGATGGGCCGAGGTCGTCGCAGAAGCCGACCGGCGCAGATGGGGGCTCATCGGGCTACCGATCTGATCCCTCCGCCACATGCAAGCCGCCACGTGCAAGCCGCGACATGCAAGCCGCCATGTGCGAGCTACGGTGCCATCGCGATATCAGTAGCGAGTCCGTGCTGTGACCGGCCGCCGGCCGGGTCGTCATTCGCTTGCTCCGGCATGAGGCAAACGCTGCACTGTCGCCGGGCACCATGAGTCGTGGTGCCGGTATTCCGAGGAGGCAGCGGCGGCAATGCAGATTCGTTCCACGACCGATGAGGACCGTGACGTCTTCGTCGGCACACTCCATGCCGCGTTCGGACGCTTCCCGGAAACCCCGGCCGACGGCGGCGGGGCCTGGTGGTCGGCGCTCGAAGCGGACCGCTGCCTGCTCGCCTCGACGGCGGACGGGCGGCCCGTCGGCACCGCCGCCGCGCACTCCTTCGAGCTCACCCTGCCCGGTGAGATCCTCGTCCCGGCGGCCGGGGTGACCGCCGTCGGCGTCCTGCCCTCGCACCGGCGCCAAGGCGTGCTCACCGCCATGATGCGGCATCAGCTGGCCGAAATGCGGGCACGCGGGGAGTTCCTCTCCGTGCTGCTGGCCTCTGAAGCCACGATCTACGGCAGGTTCGGCTACGGGCCGGCGACCTACACGGCGCAGCTGACGGTGCCGCGTCACCGGGCCACCCTCGCCGAGCCCCGGGCACGCGGAGTGGCCGGCGCCCCGGCGACCGGCCCGGACAACGACTCGGTCGAGGTGCTGCGTCGTGCCGAGTGCGGAGAGATTCTGGAGGAGGTCTACGACCGGTACCGCCGCGCGCAGCCGGGCGCGCTGTCCCGGCCGCACCGCTGGTGGGCCCTGCGCGCCGGGCAGCCCCCGATCTCGCCGGCGCCGCGCTACATCGCCGTGCACCGTGACGCCGACGGTGTCCCGGACGGGTACGCCAGCTACTCGGTCGGCGAACCCCGGACCTTGACCGTCGACGAGACCATCGCCACCGACGACGCCGTCTTCACGGCCCTGGCCCGGTTCGTCCTCGGACACGACCTGGTCTCCCAGGTCGTGTTCAAGCACGTCCCGCCCGGGCACCCGCTGCGCTGGCAGCTCGCGGACTTCCGCGCAGGCGAGGTGAGCGGCGACACCGACTGGCTCTGGGTGCGGCTGCTGGACGTCCCGCGTGCGCTGACCGCGCGCGGCTGGTTCACGGACGGCGAGCTCGTCCTCGACGTCGAGGACCCCTTCCTCGGCGAGCACGGCCGCTACCTGCTGACCGTCCGGGACGGCAAGGCCGGCTGCGTCCCTACGGACCGGGAGCCCGACCTGTCCCTCGACGTGAGCGACCTGGGCTCGGTCTACCTCGGCGGCACCGCTCCGAGCACGCTCGTGCGCGCCGGACACATCCGGGCCCACCGCCCGGGCGCGGCCGCCCTCGCCGACGCCCTCTTCCGCGCTGAGCGCTTCCCGCACTGCCTGCACTGGTTCTGAGAACGACGGGGCCCCGGCCGCACCTCACTGCGGGGGCGGGCCCGGGGTTGCCGCGGCTGCTGAGCGCGAGACCGCGGCCGTTTCAGGTGCGTGGTGGGATGGGCGCCATGGACGATCAGCGGCGCATCCTCATCGTTGCCTACGACGACGCGCAGATTCTCGACATCGCTTGCCCCAGCGGCGCGTTGGACATCGCCAACCGGTATGGAGCAAGCCCGCCGTATGTCATAGAGCTGGGCACACTGGGGCGTCGCGCGGCCCGCAGTTCGGCGGGCATCGTGCTGGGGGCCGGGCATGGTCTGGAGACGGTGACGGGGCGGCTGGACACGCTGATCGTCGTCGGTGGCGTGGGTTTCGAGGAGGCGTCGGCGGACGAGCGGTTGCTGGCACAGGTCCGGCGGCTGGCCGGGCGCAGCCGTCGCGTCGCCTCCGTCTGCACCGGAACGTACGTGCTGGCCGCGGCGGGGCTGGTGGACCACCGGCGGGTCACGACGCACTGGGGGTACGGTGAGCAGCTCGCCGCCCGGCACCCTGATGTGGCCGTGGACGTGGGGCCCCTTTACATCCGTGACGGGAACGTCTACACCGCGGCCGGGGTCACGAGCGCGCTCGATCTCACGCTCTCGCTGATCGAGGACGATCACGGGCCGACGCTGGCCCGTGCGGTGGCCCGGGAGCTGGTCTCGTATCTCCACCGGCCCGCTGACCAGGCTCAGATCAGCATGTTCCTGGCTGCACCGCCGCCCGGCGACCGGTTGGTGCGGGACCTCGCCGGCTATATCGCCGCGCACCTGGCCGAGGACCTGACCCCGGGCACGCTGGCAGCACGGGCAGGTGTGAGCACCCGGCACCTGACGCGGCTCTTCACCGAGCACCTCGGTACGACACCGGCCCGGGCGGTACGCGAGGCCCGCACGGAGGCGGCCGCGCATCTGGTGCGATCGAGCCGCCTGTCACTGGCCTCCATAGCCCGGCGCTGCGGGTTCAAGTCACCGCAGACGCTGCGCCAGGCCTTCTTGGACCACTACGGGCTGGGCGGGGACACGATTCGCAAGATGCCGGACATGCCGCGGGCACGCGTCGCCTCAGGGCACAAGACTTCCCTGCCATGAGCCATATGACGACACGCAGACATCTGCTCCGCGGGGCCGTGGGCACAGCCACGCTCGCCACGGTGGGTGCGGCAGGCACCGGAACCGGAACCGGAACCGCGCAGGCGGCCCAGGCCGCGCCGCTCACGCCGGCAGCCGGCACGGCCCTGGACATCGGCATCCTGTTGTACGACGGCTACAGCTTGCTGGATCCGACCGGCCCCGCAGAGGTCCTTTCCCGGCTGCCGGGCGCCACTGTCACGATGATCGCCCAGCGGCGAGGGCCTGTCCGCACCGACACCCGAGACGTAGCCGTCATGGCCGATCGGTGCATCGCCGACATCGACCACCTCGACGTTCTGCTCGTTCCCGGAGCGGGCAATCGCGGGACGGTCGCGGCGATGGAGAACCAGGAACTGCTGCGCTGGATTCGCAGGATCGACCGGCGCAGCCAGTGGACGACCTCCGTGTGCACCGGCTCGCTCGTCCTCGCGGCAGCAGGGCTGCTCGACGGCCGGCAGGCAACGACGTACTGGGCCTCCGCCGACTATCTCCGGACCCATTACGACGTCACCTACGTGCCCGAACGCTATGTCCGCTCGGGAAAGATCGTCACGGCGGCCGGGGTGTCGGCAGGACTGGACATGGCGCTCTACCTGGCATCCCTGATCGCCGGGGAGAACACGGCGAAGGCGATACAACTGGCCGTCGAGTACGACCCGCACCCGCCCTTCGACGCCGGCAACGCCGCGAAGGCCGACCCCGAACTCAAGCAACAGGCCCTGAGGCTGCTGGCCGAATCCCAGGAGGAGACACCGAGAAGGTGACACCGGGGAGGTGACACCGAAGATCCGAAGAGCCTGAGGCGAGGCCTGCCTGGATGCCGGCGGGGAGCAGGCTGCCACACGCCGGGAAGCCAGGCCGCCGCGGTTGCCGGTCGAACGAGCGGCCGGTGGCAGGCAGGCTGAGGGCGGGTCGAGGGCAGGCCGGTCGGTCCGCCGGCCCGCGTGCAGCAGTACCCGGCCCGGCTTCCACGACGACCGGGGGCGGTGGTCACTGGACCGGCTCAATCCCACGCTGTGCCGATGGGGTGAAGCCTCGACCAGGTCCGCCGGCCTCGGCACCGGCGCATCCGCCGGTTCGGGAGGTGGTATGGGCGGAGATACGCCTGGACGTCCGGCAGGCGGTCCCGGGCGCGCCCCGTGACGGTGTGGCGCATTCTGTTCGATACGGTGCGTGGCGATCTCGTTCGTGCCCTACGTCACCTGCGGGTCCCGCGACCCGCCGGGAGGTGCCGACATGCCCTCATCGTTCTCCGCCCCCGGATTCACCGACGAGCTCACTCCCGGTGTCCTCGGCCGCCGGAACCCGGTGGTCGCGGATGACTTCGCGGCCGGGCGGACCTGAGCGGCGACGCCGCCCCCGGCCTGGCCGTGCTTGTACGGGCCGGCGGCGCACTACGTCGTCCCGCCTGTGCGGGACGCCGCTCCCTGTCCGGGAGCCGACGTCTTCTGGTGCACACCACCCCCTCCCCGATGGACCCCCATGGAAACGGAGACGCACGGTGATCGAAAAGATGTGGCTCTACCCGCCGCTGGCCTTCGCCCGGCTGGGTCCGTCCCCCGAACCCTGCGAGAACTACCGCTACGGGCCCAACGACCTGACCCCCCGGGGCACCGGCAAGACCGTGGCCCTGCCCGCGCCCTCGCTCGTCGTCGCCGCCGACGGCACCCTGACGGAACGCGCGCCCCAGGGCAACCGGGTCCGGTTCAAGGACGAGCGCGGTTTCCGGCCCATCTGCCCCTTCTTCGAGCTGCACGGCTCGTGGGTCATCGACGGGGTGCGCGACGACGGCCCGATCACCACCGAGGTGCTGGACGCCTTGGACCTCACCCTCGCCGACGTGCGGTGGAAGGTGGAGGTCGCCAATCTCAAGGCGCACCAGTGCACCCGGGCCGAGGACGACCGCATCGACGCCACAGTGGAGGTCGCCGGGAACCAGCACCGGAAGAGACCCTTGGAAGGACGCTCCCCCCGGACGGCGGCTCGGCCTCTGGTGCCCCCCGAACGGCACGTCCCGCTCGGCTCTGTCCAGATTCCGCGGCCGAGCGCCGCCTTCCCCGGACTGCGGCTGCGCTTCACCCCCGCCGCCGGATTGGTCTACGGCCCCACGAACCTGCGCGAGCGCACCACCCGGTACCCGCTCCCCGCCGAGCGGTTGTTTCTCTCCCCGGACTCCCGCTGGTGCGAGTTCAGGGCCGATGGCAGCGACGACCCGCGGACCGCGCCGTCCGAGCTCTACGCCGGGGCGTCCAGGCAGGACGGCCGAATCAGCTTCGGGCTCGTGGACGACGTGTGCGACGGCTTGGTCACCGTCACCGTCGGCGAGCTCACCGCCCGGGCCCGCGTCGTCGTCACCCCGCCCGACTTCGCCCCCGACCGCAGGCCCTTCACCTCCCTGGCCGACGGCCTGACCGACCGGGTCAAGCGCGCCGAGGTCCGCGACCCCGCATACGTGACCGGGGACAACCAGCAGCTCACCGCGCTGGAGGTGCGCGACCTGTTCGAACGCGCCCTGGAGGCCATGGACTCCGTCAACGTGGACGCCCAGAATCAGCGCGCCACCAGCGAGAACATCGGCACCGCCCAGGACGAGGGGAGTTCGGTCGCCGAGGCGCGCGCCCGTACCTTCCCCACACCGGTGCCCCTGGCCGGGGTCACCCTCGCGCTCACCGAGCGCGGCCGGCGCAAGCACCGCCGCTTCCCGGCCCTGGAGGTCCTGGAGGACCTCATCCGCGAGCAGCCCGACTTCATCCAGCAGTTCGTCAGGCCGCCGGCCGCCGAGGACCCCTGGTACGACCGCCGCATGCCCGTGGCCGTCCGCGGATCCGACGCCTTCCCCATGCATGTGACGCGCCGCCAGTACGACCTGCTCGTGGCGTGGGCCCGCTCCGTGCGCGCCAACGTGCAGGAGGGATCGTGAGCGTCCTCCTGCAGATCGGCCGCCGCCCTCCGGATCCGGAACCGGAGCGGGATCCGGAGCCGGGCCCGGGCAGCGCTCCTCCCGGCCTCCCCGCCGAGACCAGGGTCTTCCGCAGCTCCCACGGAGCCCACCTGTTCGTGGCTGACGGAAGCCGGATCTACGACCTGCCCGAGGCCGCCGCCGCCCGGCTGGAGGCATGGACGGCAGCCGCGGGCGCGGCGGCTCACGACCCGGCGGCGGACACCGCCCTCGCCGCCGAACTGGGCCTGCCCCTGTGGGGCGGGCCGGGATTCCCCGCCCCTCGTATCGACGGCACCCCCGCCGCGGTGCCCCCGCTCGCCTCCCTCTCGCTCAATGTGATGCAGGCCTGCAACCTCAGCTGCGGGCATTGCTACGCGGACGAGGGCCGGTTCGGCGGCTCCGCCCGCGCCATGCCCCGCGCGACCGCCTTCGCCGCCGTGGAACGGCTCCTCGCCGAAGCCGCACCCGGAGCCTCGGTCGTCGTCGGTTTCATGGGAGGCGAACCGCTCCTCGCCCGCGAACTGATCCACGAAGTGGCCGGCTACGCGACCCGGGCCGGTGCCGACACCGGGCACGCGGTCCGCTTCGCGCTCACCACCAACCTCACCACCGTCCGGCCGGAGGACGCCGAGCTGTTCGCCGCGCATCCGTTCACCGTGGCCGTCAGTCTCGACGGCGACCGGGCCGGCCACGACGCGTTGCGCACGGCGCCCGGCGGGGGCAGCGCGTACGACCGGCTGCGCGCCGGGCTGGACGTGCTGAACGCGCACGGGCGGCCGCGCCACCTGTCGGCCCGGGTCAGCGTGACCCCGTACACCGGGCGGCTGAAGGAGGTCCTGGAGCACGGGATCGGCCTCGGCTTCGACGAGGTCGGCTTCGCCGCGGTGGTCAGCGCCCCCGACCCGGCCTACGAGATCGGCGCGAGCGCCTTCGCCGGGTTCCTGGAGCAGATGACCGAATGCGGCGAGGCGGCGCTGGCCGCGCTCGCCGCGGGCCGGCCGTACCCCTTCGGTAACTTCCAGACCGCGATGTACGAACTCCACACGGGCGGTCACCGCCCCTACCCCTGCGGCGCCGGGGCCGGCTACCTCAGTGCCTCCGCGGAGGGCGGCCTGTACGCCTGCCACCGGCTCGTGGACGACCCGGCGTTCCGGATGGGCTCCGTCGCCGGGGGATCCGACCGGGCCGCGCGGGCCGGGCACCTCGCGGCCCGCCACGTGGACCGGGCGGAACCCTGCCGGTCCTGCTGGGCGCGGTACCTGTGCGGCGGCGGTTGCTACCACGAGGTCGCCCGGCGAGGCCGTCCCGGCTGCGACTACATCCGCGGCTGGCTGGCCTTCTGCCTGCGTGCGTACGTCGAACTCGCCGAGAGCGCACCGGATTTCTTCCGCCGGACGACTCCCTCCGACCTGCCCGGCGATCCTGCCGGGCTTGCCCGCTGACCGTGCCTGCGACCCCACCCGGACGAAGGAGCCGACCGTGAACAACCCGATCCCCGGCAGCGTGGACCTCCCCGTACCCGAGGGGAAGGTCTTCCCCCGCAACCTCACCGCCCGGGCCGATTACGCGGTCCCGGGAAACCCGTCCGGCTCCCGTCCGGAGAGCGGGGTGGACAATTGCTTCCCGGGTCTCGAATTCGACCAGCGCAACCTGGAGAAGGCCTTCTTCCCCGGCCTGCTGTTCGACTTCCACCACGGCCTGGGATCGCGGCTGACCGGGGTCACCGAGGGCGCCCCGTCCGTACTGGACCTCACCGCCGCCGACCTCGGCGCGGGCGTCACGGACGACCCGTGGCGGCTCCACCTGTGGGCGGTGTGCGGGCGGACCGCAGTGGATCAGTCGGAGTCGCAGGCCCCCGTGTTCCACGCCACCGACCGCAGCGGTCTCGCCCTCTGGCGCCGCGTCCACGACCTGCTGCCGGGCCGGATCGCCATCCTGCTCGGACCCACCCCGGGCAGCCGGTCCCCGGGCGCGAACATCGTGCCCGACGGCCTCAACGCCTGGCGCATGCGGAACGACACCACCGTGCAGCGCGACACCGACGGGAGGGTGGAAGCGGCCGTCCTGATCGCCGACCGGGCCGGCTACCTGGATCCCGACGGAGTCATCGACCCCGAGGTCTACCTGCCCGGAGACCTCACCCGCAGCCTGTGCGCTCCTTGGCAGTACGACTTCCGCGAATGCGGCTGCTACTACTGGGCCGCTTCCAAACCCGACATCTCGGCCAGCCCCGACGGCCGGTTCCACCCCCTCAACTTCCAGCGCTCGGACCGCACCCTGCCCCCGCCCAAGCTGGACACCCCGAACTACGCCGAACGGGAGGACGACGAACTCGACCACCCCGCACTGATCACCAACTGGAACGTGCTCCCCGTCGTCCTCAACGGCCGCGAGGACGACAGCCTGGGCCCGGGCACCCCGTTCGACCTCAACGAGATGACCCGCGAGAAGGTGATCGAGGAACTCGAGCGGCTGGCCGGCGTCGAGCACGCCCTGTGCCTGGAATACCTGTACGCGCACTACTCGCTGAACGCCCCGACCACACTCGCCCCCGGCACGAACCCCCGGTCGCCCATCGCGCAGTTCCACGCCGCCGCGGCCGAGGTGTTCTCGGTCGCGGTGGACGAGATGCGCCACCTGAGATGGGTCAACGAGATCCTCGGCGTGCTCGGCAGGCCGCACAAGCTCGACCCACCGCCGCCCGGCATGCCCATCCAGCCCCAGTCCGGGCAGGTCTTCGAGCTGAAGCCGCTGACGGCCGCCCAACTGGACTGGTTCATCAAGGTGGAGAGCACCAGCGCCGACCTCAATCCGGACGGCATCGACGGCATGTACGTCCGCCTCCACCACACCATCGTCAAACGCCCCGACCTGTTCCCGCAGTCCGACCGGCTCTCCCACCTGATCAAACTCATCATCGACGAGGGCGTGAACCACTTCGAGCGGTTCGAAGCGATCAAGGGGCACCTGGAGGAGTTCTCCGAGGACGAGTACCTGCGCAGGCTCGACAAGACCCCGGACCCACTGGACCAGCGGCTCCTGCAACTCGCGGACCTCAACTACGCCGTGCTGCTCGGCACGATGAAGGAGACCCTGGCGCTGGGCGACCGCGCCGGAGGCGTGCTGATCGAACACGCCCGGCGGGCCATGACCAACCTCCACGAGGTCAACCACCTCCTCGCCTCCCGCAGGGTCTCCCCCCGCTTCCAGACCCCCCAGCCCGGCGTCGTCACCGCGATCGCCGACGGCCGGGCCACCCTCGCCGCCGCCCGGGCCGCCCGGCAGCTGCAAGAGACCATCGCCTCGCTCGACGGCGCCGACCTGCGCGGCATGATGACCCGCCACCGGGCCACCACCGAGGCCCTGATCGCCGACCTCATCCTGTGAGGACCCCGTGAGGCCGGCCACCGTCGCGATCGCCGGATCCGGACTCGCCGAACTGACCTGCGCCTGGCTGCTCGCGGCGCGCGGCCACCCGGTCCGGCTCCGGCCCCGCCCGGCCGGCGGACCCCGCCCGCTGCTGCTGGGCGACGACACCCTCGCGCTGCTCCACGCACTGTGGGGCACCGAGGCGGCGGACGGGCCGGCCGCCGACAGCCACCGCCTCACCCACCGGCACGCCCGCTGGACCCCCGATCGCGACTCCGGCCCGCCCCTGCCGCAGCCGGCGGCGGTCGTGGACGGCGCCCGGCTCGCCCGGCGGCTGCTGGCCCGCCTCGCGGACCGTTACCCGGACGCCGTGCCGGTGCTGCCCGTTCCGTCTGACGCGGCCGTCCCGCAGTGGACCGTCACCGCCGCCCCGCCTGCCCGGGAGAGCGTGTACAGGACGGCCGGGCGACGGCACCTGCTGGCCGGGGAAGCCCCCTGCGTGGCCGTGCAGGACGACACCACCGCCCGCCTGGAGCGCACCGACGACGCCTGGCTCCACCTCACCCCGCTCGGCGACGGCAACGCCCTGCTCCAGGCGATGGTCCCCGGTCCGGTCGAGCACCCGGCGCGACATCTCGCCCGCCTCCTCGCGCGCAGCCCCTTGGCGGCGCGGCTTGCGC
>NZ_JBAMDC010000259.1:0-9590 GCF_036961605.1 Streptomyces sp. KLMMK | reverse complement strand
GCGCACTGCGCCCCGCAGGTCGTCGCCGTCGTGCTCGCCGCGACCCTCGCCGGGGCGATCGGCCGCCCGCCCACCCGCGACCACCTCGCCCGCCGCCTGCTCACCACCGGCTTCGCCGCCCTCTGCTTCCAGCCCCTGCACCACTCCGGCGTCCTCGACCGCTGGCCCGGCCACGGCCCCGCCTACGCCTTCGTCCTGCTCCTCGTCCTTGCGCTGACCACCCTCTTCGACGCCGTGCTCGCCGCGGTCCTCACCCGCGCCCGCACCGGCGGCCCCTACGGGCCCGTCCTCCGCGACGAGCTGCGCGCCCTCGCCGGCATCGGCACCGCGATCTGCGCCACCGGCGCCGTCATGGCCCTCGCCGTGGGCGTCGCCGGTCTGTGGGCCCTGCCGGTCTTCTGCCTGCCCCTGCTGCTCACCCAGCTCTCCTTCCACCGCTACACCGCGGTGCGGGCCACGTACCACCAGACCATCGCCTCCCTCGCCCGCTCCACGGAGATCGCGGGCCACACCCCGGCCGGGCATGCCCGCCGCGTCGCCGCCCTCGGCAGGGCCGCCGGACGCGAGCTCGGCCTGTCCGAGACGGACCTCACCGTTCTGGAGTACGCGGCTCTGATGCACGACATCGGCCAGCTCTCCCTCCTCGACCCCGTCCCGGCCGGGGCCACGGAGTCGCTGCCCCCCGAGCAGCGCCGCCGCATCGCCCTCCTGGGCGGCGCCGTGGTCCGCCAGACCGGGGTGCCGTCCGACGTCGCCGTCGTCGTGGAGCGGCAGGCGGACCCCTACCGCGAGCAGCCGCTCGCCGCCCGCGTCGTCCGCACCGTCAACGCCTTCGAGGACCTCGTGGGCCGGACCGGCTGCGGGCCCCTGTGCGCCCTGGAGCGGCTGCGCCTCGACACCGCCCACGAACACGACCCGCAGGTCGTGGCCGCCCTGGCCAGGGTGCTCGCGCGCGGGGGCGGCGGCGGGGGAGCGGAGCCGGGGCGCGGCGGGGGTGGACCGGGGCCGGACCAGGGGTAAGAGTCCGGTCAAAGCGGGAGTACCGCGGTGAACCCACGGGTAATGAGCGGGCGTCCAAAGGGGCATGGTTGGATGCGAAGAGGAGAAGACGACAGAGAAAGACGGGGAAACCACGGAGACGACGGGGGGCGTCGGGCGCGCCGCCTCCGGCACGGAGGCGGATCGGTCGCGACTTCCCGGAGCGAGTGAGATGTGGCAGGTTGTCGTCAGGGAGGACGGCGGCCTTCACCTGGGTCATCCGGCGTGGTCGCACGCAGAAACCGGCAGGCGGGAATCGTGAGGATCTTCGGCAAGGTACGGCACCGGCCTTCCGCCTCGTGGCGGCAGGCCACCGACCGTGCCTTCACACTCATCGGCGACGGCCGGTACGAGGACGCGGGCGCGCTGCTGACGCGCGCGGCGGACATGGAGCCGTGGCTCTCCGAGTCGTGGTTCAACCTGGCGCTGCTGCACAAGTTCCGCCACGACTGGGAGCAGGCCCGCGCCGCGGGGCTGCGCGCCGTGGCGCTCCTGGACCGCGAGGCCGGCGCCCCGGACTGGTGGAACGTGGGCATCGCCGCCACCGCCCTGCAGGACTGGCCCCTGGCCCGCCGCGCCTGGCAGGCGTACGGCCTGCGGGTCCCCGGCGAGGGCACCCCGGCCGGCGAGCCCGTCGGCATGGAGCTGGGCAGCGCGGCCGTCAGACTCTCGCCCGAGGGCGAGGCGGAGGTCGTCTGGGGCCGCAGGCTCGACCCGGCCCGCATGGAGGTCCTCTCCATCCCGCTGCCCTCCTCGGGGCGCCGCTGGGGCGAGGTCGTGCTGCACGACGGCGTCCCTCACGGCGAGCGCGTCACCGCTGCCGGGCCCTCCTACCCCGTCTTCGACGAGATCGAGCTGTGGGCCCCCTCGCCCGTGCCGACGTGGGTCGTGCTGCTGGAGGCCGCCACCGAGGCCGACCGGGACGCCCTGGAGCGCCTCGCGGCCGACGCCGGCTTCGCGGCCGAGGACTGGTCCTCGTCCGTGCGCCTGCTGTGCCGCACGTGCTCCGAGAGCCGCATGCCCAGCGACGAGGGCAACGGCGAGCACCTCGACCCGCACGACCACAGCGAGCCCGGCCACCCCGGCCCCCTCGGGCACCGCACGGCCGGGTCCGGCTCCCTGTGGGTGCCCGAGCGCGAGTGCGGCATCGCCGCCCCCGCCGGGCTGGTGCGGGGCCTGCTGGACGGCTGGGTCGCGGACAGCCCCGACACACGCGAGTGGCGGGATCTGGAAGAGGTCTGCTGACGCCCCCGAGGGCGCCCCTTACCCTGTATAGGCATCCTTTTGGGTTTTGAGAGAGGCATAACGGCGGACATGTCGCAGCAGTCGCAGCAAGAGACCGACCAGCCGGTGGACGACGAGTTCATCGTGGACACCGAGGACTGCGAGGAGCGCGAGCTCGCGCACCGCGAGCGCGGCACGTCCCGCCCGATCACCGTGGTCGGCAACCCCGTCCTGCACCGCGAGTGCAAGGACGTCACCTCGTTCGACGCCGAGCTCGCACAGCTGATCGACGACATGTTCGCGAGCCAGCGCACCGCGGAGGGCGTGGGCCTCGCCGCCAACCAGATCGGCGTCGACCTCAAGGTCTTCGTCTACGACTGCATGGACGACGAGGGCGTCCGCCACGTGGGCACCGTGTGCAACCCCGTCCTGGAGGACCTCCCGGCCGACCGCCGGATCCTGGACGACTCCAACGAGGGCTGCCTCTCCGTCCCCACCGCCTACGCCTCCCTCGCCCGCCCCGACTACGCGGTCGTCAGCGGCCAGGACGCCGAGGGCAACCCCATCCGCGTCCAGGGCACCGGTTACTTCGCCCGCTGCCTGCAGCACGAGACCGACCACCTCTACGGCCGGCTCTACATCGACCGCCTCTCCAAGCGCGACCGCAAGGACGCCCTGAAGCAGATGGAAGAGGGCACGCCGCGCTACCCGGTCGTCGCCAACGACTGACCTCGCGCCCGCCACACGCGTTCTACGAGCCGTCCGGGAAGTCGGAGGCCTCGAAGACCGGGCGCACCTCGACCTCGCCCTCCCGGAAGGGGATGCGCCGGGCCCACTCCAGGGCCTCGTCCATGGAGTCGGCCCGGATCACCCAGAAGCCGGCGACCAGGTCCTTCGCCTTCCCGCCGAAGGGCCCCTCCGTGACGACGGGCGGGCCGCCCGAGTACGTCACGCGCGCCCCCTCGGAGCTGGGGCGCAGCCCCTCGCCCGCGAGCATCGCCCCGGCCTGCTGCAGCTGATCGTTGTACGCACCCATCTCGGCGAGCATCTCCGTGGTCGGCAACGTACCGGCCTCGGACTCCTCGCTCGCCTTGACGATCATCATGAAACGCGGCATCGCGTGCCTCCTGTCGTATCCGGATCCGCACTTGGATTCCCGGACGGGAGACACGCGATGCGAGCTGTGGAGGGAATTAACCCGCCGGGCTCAGACCCGCCGGGCTCACTCCGCCGTGGCTCAGAACTCCTCGTCGAAGCCGACCGAGCCCTCGACCGCCATCTGGTACGCGGAGGCGCGGCGCTCGAAGAAGTTGGTCAGCTCCTGGACGTTCTGCAGCTCCATGAAGGAGAACGGGTTCTCCGAGCCGAAGACCGGCTTGAAGCCCAGGCGCTGCAGGCGCTGGTCGGCGACGCACTGGAGGTACTCGCGCATGGACTCGGTGTTCATGCCCGGCAGGCCCTCGCCGCACAGGTCGCGGCCGAACTGCAGCTCCGCGTCGACGGCCTCCTTCAGCATGTCGGTGACCTGCTGCTGGAGCTCGTCGTCGAAGAGGTCGGGCTCCTCCTGGCGGACGGTGTCCACGACCTCGAACGCGAAGTTCATGTGCATGGTCTCGTCGCGGAAGACCCAGTTGGTGCCGGTCGCCAGGCCGTGCAGCAGGCCGCGGCTGCGGAACCAGTACACGTAGGCGAAGGCGCCGTAGAAGAACAGGCCCTCGATGCACGCGGCGAAGCAGATCAGGTTGAGCAGGAAGCGGCGGCGGTCGGCCTTCGTCTCCAGCCGCTCCAGCTTCTCGACCTCGTTGATCCACTTGAAGCAGAACTGGGCCTTCTCGCGGATGGAGGGGATGTTCTCCACCGCGTCGAACGCCGCGGCGCGGTCGTCCGGGTCGGGCAGGTAGGTGTCCAGCAGGGTCAGATAGAACTGGACGTGCACGGCCTCCTCGAAGAGCTGCCGCGACAGGTACAGCCGCGCCTCGGGGGAGTTGATGTGCTTGTACAGCGTCAGGACCAGGTTGTTGGCCACGATCGAGTCACCGGTCGCGAAGAACGCGACCAGGCGGCCGATCATGTGCTGCTCGCCCGGGGAGAGCTTGGCGAGGTCGGCGACGTCCGAGTGGAGGTCGACCTCCTCGACGGTCCAGGTGTTCTTGATCGCGTCGCGGTAGCGGTCGTAGAAGTCCGGGTACCGCATGGGGCGCAGCGTCAGCTCGAAGCCGGGGTCGAGCAGGTTCTTCTGGCGATCGGGTGCCGTGGTCATTACTGGCAGGCCTCGCAGGACTCGGGGTTCTCAAGGGAGCAGGCGATGGCGTCCGCGTCGGGCGCGGCCTGCTGCACGGGGATGGTGGCGGGGGCGGCGGCACCGCCGGACGCCGCGCGGGCGATCCGGGTCGCCGGGCGCGAGCGCAGGTAGTACGTCGTCTTGATGCCCTGCTTCCAGGCGTACGCGTACATCGAGCTGAGCTTGCCGATGGTGGGCGAGGCCATGAAGAGGTTCAGCGACTGGCTCTGGTCCAGGTACGGCGTACGGGACGCGGCCATGTCGATCAGGGCGCGCTGCGGGATCTCCCAGGCGGTGCGGTAGAGGTCGCGCACCTCCTGCGGGATCCAGCGCATCTCCTGGATCGAGCCGTTGGCCTCGGTCATCGCCTCGCGGGTGGCGCGGTCCCACACGCCGAGCTTCTTGAGGTCCTCCACCAGGTAGGTGTTGACCTGCAGGAACTCACCGGAGAGCGTCTCGCGCTTGAAGAGGTTGGAGACCTGCGGCTCGATGCACTCGTACACACCCGCGATGGAGGCGATGGTGGCCGTCGGGGCGATGGCGAGCAGCAGCGAGTTGCGCATGCCGACCTCGCCGATGCGGGCGCGCAGAGCCTCCCAGCGGTCCTCCCAGGCGGCGACGGCGTTGGGGTAGTGGTCCGGGTGCAGCACGCCGCGGGCGGTGCGGGTCGCGGACCAGGCCGGGTGCGGGCCGTGCCGCTCGGCGAGGTCGGCGGAGGCCTCGTACGCCGCGAGCATGATGCGCTCGGAGATGCGGGTGGACAGCTCCTTGGCCTCGGGCGAGTCGAAGGGCATGCGCAGGCGGAAGAAGACGTCCTGCAGGCCCATCAGGCCCAGGCCCACCGGGCGCCAGCGGCTGTTGGAGCTGCCGGCCTGCTCGGTCGGGTAGAAGTTGATGTCCACGACGCGGTCGAGGAAGGTGACGGCCGTGCGGACCGTGCGGTCGAGCTTCTCCCAGTCCATCTCGCCGTCGGCACCGAGGTGCTGCGCGAGGTTGACGGAGCCCAGGTTGCAGACCGCGGTCTCGCCGTCGTCCGTGACCTCGAGGATCTCGGTGCAGAGGTTCGAGGAGTGGACGACCGCGCCCTTCTCGGCCGTCTGGTTGGCGGTGCGGTTGGCGGCGTCCTTGAACGTCATCCAGCCGTTGCCGGTCTGCGCGAGGGTGCGCATCATGCGGGCGTAGAGCACGCGGGCCGGGATCTGCTTGACGGCCTTGCCCTCGGCCTCGTACTTGCGGTACGCGGCGTCGAACTCGTCGCCGTAGAGGTCGACCAGGTCGGGCGTGTCGGCCGGGGAGAACAGCGACCACTCGGCGTCGGCCTCGACGCGGCGCATGAACTCGTCCGGGATCCAGTGCGCGATGTTGAGGTTGTGGGTGCGGCGGGCCTCCTCACCGGTGTTGTCGCGGAGCTCCAGGAACTCCTCGATGTCGGCGTGCCAGGTCTCGAGGTAGACGCAGGCCGCGCCCTTGCGGCGGCCGCCCTGGTTGACGGCGGCGACGGAGGCGTCGAGGGTGCGCAGGAACGGCACGATGCCGTTGGAGTGGCCGTTGGTGCCGCGGATCAGCGAGCCGCGCGAGCGGATGCGGCTGTACGACAGGCCGATGCCGCCGGCGTGCTTCGACAGGCGCGCCACCTGGTGGTAGCGGTCGTAGATCGAGTCCAGCTCGTCCAGCGGGGAGTCCAGCAGGTAGCAGGACGACATCTGCGGGTGGCGGGTGCCGGAGTTGAAGAGCGTGGGGGAGGACGGCAGGTACGACAGGGTGCTCGTCAGGCCGTACAGCTCGGCGACGTCGGCGACGGCGCGCTCGGAGTGGTCCTCGGCCAGGCCGCAGGCCACGCGCAGCAGGAAGTGCTGCGGGGTCTCGATCACGTTGCGGGTGATCGGGTGGCGCAGCAGGTAGCGGCTGTGCAGGGTGCGCAGGCCGAAGTAGCCGAAGCGGTCGTCGGCGCCGCCGAGGAGGGCCTCGTCGACCAGCTCGTCCAGGCGCGCGGCGTGGGTGGCCACGAAGGCGGCGGTGTCGTCCGCGATCAGGCCCTCGCGGTGGCCGACGGCGACCGAGGCGGAGAAGGACGTGGCGCCCTGGCCGGCGGCCTCCTCGGCGATCGCGCGGGTGAGCAGCCGGGCGGCGAGCTTGGAGTACTCGGGCTCCTCGGCGATCAGCCCGGCGGCGGCCTCGGTGGCGAGGGAGCGCAGCTCGGCCTCGTCCGAGTTCGCGCTCCGGCCCCGCAGTGCGGCGGCGGCGACCTTGCCGGGGTCGGTGGCAGGAAGGTCGGCGGTGAGGTCGGTCAGGGTGCGCAGCAGCGCGGTCCCGGGGCCGCCGGTCGCTTCTTCCGCTGAGACCGGATCGGCGGGCGCGATGGTCACTGAGGCTCTCCCTCGCTCGGCTGGGTGGGCCGGCGGGAGAGCACGACGGTCGCGTACGGGCGCGCCTGATGGACCAGGGCATGCCTCGTAGGCGTCCGCCGGCCCAACCCGCGAGGCCCGGACGAATTCAACGCCCATAGCCGAGCCCAGGGCAGGCTCGGTGGAGGGCGTGCTGCCGGCAGGTACTCGGACTCCTGCATGCGCGGCTTAACGGCATACATGCACCGTTGCGGGACAGTTCCGGATTTTCACCGGATTCCCCTGCGACGACAGCGAGGACGAGCATACATCTAGTGCCGCCCCTCGTACGCGCCCCCACATGTTGTGTCGCGCGGTAAGCGCATAGGTCGGAATGTGTTATCAGGCCCCGGTGTTGAGGGTGGGTTCGCAGGTCGGAAGGGGGATCGGGTGCGGGGTGCGGCGAAGGGCCGCCACGCCCCCTCCAGAGGGGCGTGGCGGCCCGGTCGGCTCCGCGGGGCGAGGGCCCCGCCGAGGGTCGCTCTAATGCCCTCCAGGGGCCCCTGCGGTGGCCGGCGGGAGCTCGCTGCGGACCCCGGGGTCGCCGGCGTCCGCCGTGTAGTCCGCCGCCGATGTCTCGTCCGTGCCGTCCGGCACGCGCAGCGCCTTGAGGGCGAAGGTCAGGACGATGACGACGATCACATTGAGCGCGAAGGCGGTGAGCCCGATATAGCCCTTTTCTCCGATAAGGGGGATGAGGTTGGTATTCCCGAAATGATCCTGCGTCGCGCTCGGCGTGTCGTAGGCCTTCCAGGTGCCGTAGCCCATCCCCGCGGCCCAGCCGGCCAGCAGGGCCCAGCGGTGGAACCAGCGGGTGAAGAGCCCGCCCACGAGGGCGGGGACCGTCTGCAGGATCCAGATGCCACCGAGCAGCTGGAAGTTGATGGCGACGGTCTTGTCCATGGTGAGGACGAAGACGAGCGCGCCGACCTTCACCAGCAGCGAGGCGAGCTTGGAGACCTTCGCCTCGTGCCCGGGCGAGGCGTCCGGCCGGATGAAGTCCTTGTAGATGTTGCGGGTGAAAAGGTTCGCCGCGGCGATCGACATGATCGCGGCCGGGACCAGGGCGCCGATGCCGATGGCGGCGAAGGCCACGCCCGTGAACCAGTCCGGGAACATGTCCTCGAACAGCTGGGGGATCGCGAGCTGCCCGTTCTTCACCTTGATCCCCGCGGCGATGGCCATGAAGCCGAGCATCGCGAGCAGGCCCAGCATCAGGGAGTACAGCGGCAGGATCGTCGTATTGCGGCGGATGACGTTGCGGCCTTTGCTGGAGAGAACCGCCGTGACCGAGTGGGGGTAGAGGAAGAGCGCCATCGCCGAGCCGAGCGCGAGCGTCGCGTAGGCCCACTGCGCGTCCGGACCGCTCACCAGGGCGCCGCGCGGCTTGCCGGTCTCCGGGTTCTTGACGGCGAACGCTTCGCCCGCCTTGCTGAAGATGTGGTCGAAACCGCCCAGCTTGATGGGGATGTAGATGATCGCCACGATGATCACGATGTAGATCAGCGCGTCCTTGACGAAGGCGATCAGCGCGGGCGCCCGCAGCCCGGAGGAATAGGTGTAGGCCGCGAGGACGCCGAAGGCGATCAGCAGCGGCAGGTCCTTCATGAACCAGTTCGACCCGCCGCCCACGCCCAGCACGTCCAGGACCGCCTGTATGCCGACGAGCTGCAGCGCGATGTACGGCATCGTCGCGAGGATGCCGGTGAGCGCGAGGGCGAGCGAGAGGCCCTTCGAGCCGAAGCGGCCGCGGACGAAGTCCGACGACGTCACGTAGCCGTGCTTGTGGGAGACCGACCACAGGCGGGGCAGGAAGGTGAAGACCAGGGGGTAGCAGAGAATCGTGTACGGCACCGCGAAGAAGCCGGCCGCACCGCCCGCGTAGATCGCCGCCGGGACGGCCACGAAGGTGTACGCGGTATAGAGGTCGCCGCCGAGCAGGAACCAGGTGACCCAGGTGCCGAAGGACCGGCCGCCCAGCCCCCACTCGTCGAGGTTGTCCGCGTTCTCGGCCCGCCGCCACTTCGAGGCCATGAAGCCCATGACCGTCACGGCGAGGAAGAAGAAGATGAAGACGGCGAGCGCCACGCCGTTCACGCCGTCCTTCATCGCCGCTCACCCGCCTTGCGGGCCCGCTCCTGGCGTCGCACGAGCACATAGGCGACGACGGTGAGCAGGGTCGACACGGGCACCCACAGCATCTGGTACCAGTAGAAGAAGGGGATGCCGATGAAGGCGGGCGCGGTCCTGGCGTAGGAGTCGACCCACAGCATCGCGACGAACGGCACGGCCAGACACAGTCCCGCCACGGCCAGGGGCAGGGTGACGACCGCCCTCCTGCCGCCCTCCGGTGGTTCCGTCATGGTGGTGACTCCCCCCTGTGTGATCACTGCGTGATGCGCAGGAAATCTAGGCGAGGGCCCCGTTGGGCGTCACCCCCTGTCCGCATATCGGTATGACAACGACATCGGACCTGTTGAAAAGGCGTTCCGTTTATGGTGAGTTGATGGACATGGAGGGGACTTGAGGTGGGCGGTCGCCGGCTGCGGCGACGTCGTGCGGCGTCAGGTACTGCCGGCCCTGCGCGGCCTGGGCGAGGAGACGGCGTACGTCTGGGGGCGGGATCCGGCGCGCGCCGCCCGTACGGCCGCGGAGCACGGGGT